>CALUQI010000016.1 GCA_944322875.1 Candidatus Gastranaerophilales bacterium | reverse complement strand
AACCTAAATTTTCAACCATTGTAAAAATATTCCATGAATTAGGTTATGAATTAGAAATTGCGTAAATATCCAAATCTTATTGATAATTTGGTGTATCTCAATTTGCAAGTCAAAATAAAATTGCACTTTTTTGCACTTTCTTGCACTGGGCTTAACTTTAAACACCAAGGCGATTTGAGCCTAATGTGGTCTTAAAAATTTGCAAATGGAGTGCAAAAGAGTGCAAGAAAAGAGTAGTTAAGTGCAAAAAAAGACCGGTACATCTCAATACTAAAAAACAGCCTCAATCGTGCTGTCTGTTTGATTTTTTATTAAATTTTTTCCGTCTCAATGTCCCAGAAAGCTATTAATTTTTTATTAATTTTTCTCCGTCTCAAATGTCCTGTTAAACTATAACCAGCCTCAGCTCGTTCGCGCTCGAACCACAATAGTGCTTCTCGCCCTACTACAGAGATTAAAAAAGACAGGTATAAAACCTGTCTTTTTTAATCTGGGCCGCAGTGGACTCGAACCACCGACCTCACCCTTATCAGGGGTGCGCTCTAACCACCTGAGCTAGCAGCCCTTTTTCAGCAACTTCTAATTTATCATGGACATTTTTTAAAATCAAGCGGAAAGTTGTATTTATTTTGTTAAGAAAGGTTACAATAACTTAAATCTCTGTAATTACACTGCTTTGAAAACGTTATTATATATAACGAGGATTGTTATGTCTATTGTAATTGATACTAATTTAATATATCTGAAAACTCGGTTGAATCTTTCTGCCGATAAATTAGAACTGTATCAAGGGAAAACGATCGATGAAGTTCTTGAAGCCGAAGCTGCTGCAGGTAATACTCTTGCTGTTGAGCTCGCTAATGAATTGCTTACTGATGTTAATTTATTGATGGAAATTTTTAAATTAACAGATCCTAATAATAGATTTATCATTCTTATGAATATGAATGAACAGCAATTAGTTAAATTTTTACCGCTGATGGAACATGAAGACTTGGTTCAAGGGTTAATGTTTTTTACACAAGATAAGCTTTTACGCATGCTTGAAGATGTTCCGCCTGAACAATTAGTTAATACTGTTTTGGAAATGTTTTCTGAAGAACAGATTGTTCGACTGGTTCCCGAAGAAGAGTTGGACGCAATTTTAACCAGTCAGGAATTAGATAAAGAAACTGTACTTAAACATTTAAAATCTATACAACCGGAATATATTGCTCAGATGCTTGAATGTGTTAAAGGAGAAGAAATACAAGATCAAGACCAACTTGACATGATTAAACAAGTAAGAGAGCTTAATCCACTTGAATATAAAGATGCACTTGTTAGTCTTCAACCTATGCAAAAGCAACAATTGACACTTTCTTTGGCTAAGGAAAATCCGGATCTTTATCAACTTATTGATCCGAGGGCTTACACAAATATGATTGATAACTACAAACAAAAGCCCGAATTAGTTAAAGCTATGACGGTTATTGAAACAGAAGAAATTATAAAGATGATTGAAGAATTACCAAACGATCTTTTATCGGTAGTAATTACACAACTTGATCCCGAAGTTTTTGCACAACATTTGATGGATGAAAATCCGGAGATTATTGCCGAATTAGTTGCGGGTTAATATTTGCAGTGCAAAATCAATCGCTTCCTTGCAAAATTGCTTTTTCATTTCGTGTCTTTCTATATTTGAGGCTAATTGAACCTTTTTAATGTAAGTTTTATCTGCAAATTTGCAGGATATGTAACATAATCCTACTGGTTTTTCGTCACTTCCGCCTGTTGGTCCCGCTATTCCCGTTGTACAAAGGGTTATATCACTTTTGGTTTTTGCCATTAAGCCTTCACACATTTCTTTTGCACACTGTTCACTTACGGCTCCGTATTTTTTAAGTGTTCTTTTACGTACACCTAGTATTTTATTTTTTGATTCGTTTGAGTATGTGACAAAATTTAATTCGGTGTATGCGGAACTTCCTGAAATATCAGTTAAATAAGAGCTTAAAAGTCCGCCGGTACAAGATTCCGCTGTTGAGATCGTTATGTTTTTAACTATTAATATTTCTGATAATTTTTTGATATTATTCATAATTTCCTTACAAAAATTAACTTTAATTTATTTAACATGAGATTTTAAAATTATTCTGTTGTTATATCATGTACTAAAGGAGAAATTATGGCAACTGTTAAAGATAAAATTGATAAAAGTAATTTATTACCGCAAAATATAGAAGCAGAAGAAGCTGTTTTGGGCGCAATTTTGGTTAATCCTGAAGTCTTAACAAAGGTTGTAGAGACTCTAAAGCCCGAAAGTTTCTACAAACCTGCACATAAATATGTTTATGAAGCGATGCTGCAGTTGTTTAATACAAATGAAAGAATTGATTTGGTTTCTGTTTCGGATGTTTTGAGCTATAATTCAAAATTGGAAACAGTTGGTGGACGTGCTTTTATAAATGATTTAAGCTATAAAACAATAACTACATCTAATATAGAATATTATGCAAAAATTGTTCAGGAAAAAGCTGTAAAAAGGGCCTTAATTAATGCCGGAGGTGAAATAGTATCTTTTGGATACGATATGAATCCTATCGATGAATCATTGGAAAGCGCGGAGAAACTTATATTCGATATAGCTTCAAAGAAGGCTACTACAGATTTAAGTCATATTAAAGATTTAGTTTTAAATACATATGAAAAAATAGAATACAGATATGAGCACAAAGACGAGCTTTTGGGTTTAAGAACTGATTTTTATGAATTAGATACAATGACCAGCGGACTTCAAAAATCAGACTTAATAATTTTGGCGGCACGTCCATCAATGGGTAAAACTGCCTTTGCACTTAATATTGCTCAAAATGTTGCAATAAAGGAAAAGGTGCCGGTTGCAATATTTTCATTAGAAATGTCAAAGGAACAGCTGGTTCAGCGTATGTTATGTTCACATGCCGAGGTTGATACTCAGCGTTTAAAAACGGGTAATATGCAGAGTAAAGATTGGGATAAGCTTGCTGGAGCTATGAATGATTTTGCTAATGCTCCAATTTTTATAGATGATACAAGTGGTTGTACTCTTACGGATATAAGGGCAAAATGCCGCAGATTAAAAATGGAACAAAAAGATTTAGGTCTTGTTGTTATTGATTATTTACAACTGATGGAAGGTTCTGGTCGTGAGGAACGTATGCAGCAAATATCGGCTATATCAAGAGGATTAAAAACATTAGCACGTGAGCTGGATATTCCCGTAATTGCATTGTCACAGTTGTCTCGTGCTGTTGAATCAAGGACTGATAAAAGACCAATGCTTTCTGATTTAAGGGAGTCTGGTGCTATAGAGCAGGATGCAGACATTGTAATGTTTATTTATCGTGATGAATATTACAGAAAAGGTGATGATGATGACGAAACAATAAAAGCTGCCGCTAAGGGCGAATCTGAAATTATCATTGCAAAGCATAGGAATGGACCTGTTGGGACTGTTAAACTGCTGTTTCAAGGGAATATTACCAAATTTAAAAATCCGATTAAAACTGATGTTTTTTAATGTTACATGATTTATTTTTGTTTTACTCAATTAAAAAATGGTTGTGTGATACTGAATTTAAGGATTTTATATATTGAATTAATATAAAAATATTGTTAATTTTGTACAAAAGAATACGAAATTTGTTATAATCAAAATATGGATAATTATGAAGATTTTATATCAACAGTAAGTCATGAGTTAAGGACACCTTTAACTTCAATTCGGGGGTTTGCCCAGACAATGCTTAATTCTTGGGACAAGCTTGATGACGAAAGCAAAAAAAAATTTTTAAAGATTATAGAGGATCAATCTAATAGGCTTATTGGGCTTGTAGAAAATATGCTTTCTGTTACAAAACTCCAGTCTGATAAAGATATATTCATATACAAGTGTGTTAACTTAAAACCATTAATAGAACCGGTTATTTCAATAATAAAAACGGCTTATCCTTCTCATAAATTTGAATTCAAATATAACGAAAATACTCCGGAGATTATAGTTGATAAAGATAAATTTCAACAGATAATGACAAATTTGATAGAAAATGCCGCGAAATATTCTGATGAAAACACAACCGTTACGGTTAGTATCATTCCATGCGGGAATTTTGTTTCAATCAAAGTAACAGATAGGGGTGTTGGGATTCTGCCGGAGAATTATAACAAAATTTTCTGTAAATTTTCGAGGATAGACAATCCATTAACGAGAAAAGTTCAAGGAAGCGGTTTAGGGCTTTATATAACTAAGAATTTGGTAGAAAAAATGGGCGGGAGAATCTCTGTTATTTCCGGTAACGGGGAAACTACATTTGAAGTTTTGATGCCTGTTAAGACTGTTGAAGAACAAGCGAGGGCAAAATGCGCTCAGTAACTCTATTGATTGATAAAAGACGTGAATTATCTACAAAATATAAGAAACTACTTGTTTCGGAAGATAATGCAGTGGTGGTTTCAAAAAATCTTATTTCAGCAATCAAGATTATTCAAGATACAGAACCTGATTTAATAATAATTTCTGACAGTATAGATAGTGATTTATCAGATTATTGCAAGAAAATCCGTGCTCTTACATATAATATGAGGCCTATAATAGTTGCGGTTTCAAAGTCTGCAGATATTGAAGACAGGTTAAAGGTTTTAGAAAGCGGCGCGGACGATTTCATAAGTGAACCTGTCAATTCTGACGAATTTGTCATGAGAATAAAAGCACACTTGAGGCGTGAATTTGAGTCAAACTTTGATCCAAAAATCAAGTTGCCTTGTAAAAGTTATTCAATACGTGCTTTGAAAAGGTTGATAAAATCTTCAGATCCTTGGGCTGCTACGTTGGTTACCATAGATAATTTTTATAATTACAAAGAATCATACACAGAGTTGGCGTCTGACAAATTAATTCAGACATACTGTGCCATTATTCAATCTGCTTTATGCAAAGATGATTATTTCGGGTTGTTTTCAGATAATGAATTTTTGATAATAACAGATATGTACAAGGCCGAAAAAGTTGCAAATTTCTTAACCTTTGCGTTTGAATCTGTTTCTTCAAAATTTTATTCCCCAAGAGATTTACAACGCGGATATGTAATTATGCAAGGTGATGAATATGCAGGGAGAAGATGTGAGTTTGTTCATACTACTATAGGAATTGTTACAGGCGAATTCAGAGACTTTAAAAATGTCGAATTGTTGATTAATTCTCTTGTTCAAATTCGTGATTTAGCGCGGATACCTGACAAGTCAAATTATCTAATAGAAAGACCCAAAATTTCTACTCCGGATGCGATTATAGAGGATATTTATAATAATAAAATAAAGATAATTGAACAAGATGATTCAATGAACATATTATTGAAAACAATACTGGAACTTCAAGGTTATGAAATTATAAGTGATTATGCATCTGAAGTTCCGGCGGTCATCATTATGGATGCTGGGGATATTGAAGAGCAAAAAGGTCTTGAGATTTGCAGAAAAATCAGAACGGATGAAAGATTCTCAAAAACAAAGCTTATAGTAACATCAATTTTCCACGATAAAGAAACAATTCTTAATTGCGGTGCAGATCTATATCTTCCGAAACCATACGAGTTAACAAACCTTATTAGGTGGGTTGCAACTTTTGTAAAAGAATTTAACCGATAAGTTTTTCGAGTAATTCTGCATTTTTAGGTGCTTGTTTTATTTGGGTAGCACTAATTTTTCTCATATAGGTTTTTAATGCTTCTCTTATCAATTCACTACGTGACCGTTGCTCATTTAATGCCAAGCCGTCAACTTTTTGTAAAAAATCATCCGGCATTGTTACCAAAATTTTTGCCATTTTTTATTCCCTCTTTACATACAACATTTTAGCATATTAGGGAATATTCTGCAATAGAATTAAGCAGATTGGGTTATGGACAAAATATAACAAATTAAATATCATATACCTGTAACGACGAAAGGAGTATCTGATGGAAGAGAATCATGAACACAAATACGGGTTAGAACGTCATCCTATTATGAAATATTTTTTACTTGGACTTTTGGCTTTAATAGGAGCATTTTTGGCGTTTTATGTAGTGACGGATTGGTATTTTAAAGCAATGCTGAATCCTGTAAATCAAATGAAAAGAATGGATAAAGTCATTGAAAAACGTGACAGAGAAATGGAAAAAGCTTTCAAAAAAGCATTTCAAGGTACAGAAAGACTTCAAGAACGTGCCAACCATGTTATTCGTCTTGAACAGTCAGACAATGAATATAAGGTTTTAGTTGATCTTGTCCCACTGAATGATAATGAGAAAAATGTAAGTGTTAAAACAAATGGTAATATACTTACAGTAAAGGCAGTTGGTCTACACGGATTCGGGGATAGAAAGTCCTTAGTTGAATTTACGCAAAGTTATATGTTTGGTGATGACGTTGATTTGGCTAAATTAACAAAAGAACGCAAAGACGAGATGTATATTATAACTATTCCTATTAATGAATAATTATTTAAAAGCAGTGAATAATTTTATTCACTGCTTTTATGTTATAATGACCTTATGGTAAAGATATTGGTAGTAGACGATTCTCAAGGTTGGGTGAGACATCATATATCGTATATAAGAAATATAGTTGGAGAAGAAAATGTTGAGATAATGTCAGCGAATTCTGCAAGAGAAGGTGATATGATTTTATCTTCAAATTTAGAGGAGCCTTTTGATATAATTTTCACAGATTTACAAATGGAATCTGATTTTTTGCCGCTTAATGCCGGAGAGTGGTTAATAAAACAAATTAAATTTTATCCGGAATATAAACGCACAAAAATAGTAATAGTTTCAGCATCTCCTTTTATCGAAAAAATTGCCGAGAAATACGGAGTTAATTTTATTCCTAAGAAAATATGCGAGACAACTGTGCCTTATGCCGAGATTTTAGAGGGATGAATATTCTTTAAGCCTGTTTGAAGAGTACTTAGATTATATCCCCAGTTGTACTTTGCATTTAGTTCACAGAAATACTTTTCTATCAGAATAACGTAATAAGAAATATCATAATTTTTCATATATCCGATTAACAATTCTAATGGTAAGTTTCCGGCACCTCTTCCCATTCCGTAAGCAGTTCCATCTACGCTGTATGCTCCAAGTTCTATAGCTTTTATGCTGTTAGCAAAAGCCAGTTGCAAATTGTTATGCCCGTGGAAACTGATTTTCTCAAATCCGATGTCTTGAAGTTTTTTAAAATAGTATTCTACCTTGTCAGGACCGAATGAGCCGAAACTGTCTGCAAAGTATATTGATTCAAGTATTTTTTTATTACACCATTTTTTTAGGCCTGAAAAATTTTCTATCAAATCGGCATTCATTAAATGTAAGAATACATCAAATCCTTTAGCTTTCAGTAATTCACAAATTTTAATTCCTTCACTGATTTCATCGTGATGACAAGCGACCCTGACCATAATAGGTTCACCTGTTTTGAAATCATTTATATCAAAATCAGAAGCATTAACCATAACAACAAGCCTGCAACTTCCTTTTGGCAAAATATAATCAGGACAAACAGAATAAATACCTTTTGAATTTTTATGCATCCTGTACCCGATTTCAAAATAATCAATTCCGGTTTTAGAAGCCGTTATGTATGCATCATCAACAAGTTGTTTTTTAAAATCCCATTCACATAGGTGTCCGCCATCACGAATAGTACAATCAAGAATTTTTACCATAGTTATATTTTATCATAAATAGTTTTCAAAATATCAACTTTGAATCTTGCAGGAATTTAGAAGATTTTTAGCAATCTTAAGAGCTTCATTGAAAACCAATTGATTTTTCAAAAAATCATCCCGTTCAACAAATTTTTCTACTATTTTTCTGGCAAATGAGCCGACGGCAATTCCGTGGTAGTTTAGTGAACAAAGTTTTGCAAGTTCAGCGGTTTTACTGTTTGTTCCTCCTGATATCAAAATGTATAAGGGAAGATTTTCATTTTGAACAACTTCGGCAGTAGCTACCGCTTGTAATGTTGTTTTAAAATCGTCTTTTCCGCCGCTCATAGGAAAACCATCGGCTTGAATTATAGTTGTATATGGTTTTCTTCTGCTTGTAAGTTTTTTTATTCTTTCAGTAAGTTTTTCATCACTAAGTTGGTTGCGACTGGTACATATACTTAAAATTCCGTCATAAACCTTATTAATATATTCCCACTTAGCTTCAATTTCATCATTATTCAAACCCATTGCATGTAATTCAATGCAGTCAATACCTTTATCTATAATTTCAGGGAGGATTACATCAAGATTTTTATCTTCGGCGATGAAAGATATGGCACCTTTAGGGCAAATTTTAGCACATCTGCCGCAACCAATGCATCTCATTTTTTTAATTTTAGCGTATTTGATTGCTTTTTGCGGGCAAACTGAGTCGCAAGAATAACAAGAAATACATTTGTCATAGTCTATTACTGCCTTATTAATATGAGGATCCCCTTTAATTCCAATACTCACGCACAGGTATGCATCATGGCATCCCGCAAAATCCAAACCCCGTTTAGCAGCGTCAATAATTTGAGGGTTAGCAGAAAGATCAAAAAAACGGCAACCGGCTTTTGCATACAGTGCCACAAGTTTTTCTACCTGTTGAGCATCTTCGTTTCCTGCCCCGCAAACAAGTTTAAAACATTCTCTTGCTTCTAATAAATCTTTAAGCATTATTTCACCATGTAGTTGTAAATAATTTCAGAAGCTTTCACTATGAAGTCTTTTCCTTGTACCGAATTGTGAGGTCTATTAGCCAAAATTACGACAATGTATTTTCTTCCATTGGGAGCAAAGACAATTCCTGCATCCCCAAGCATTTTACCTATATCACCGGTTTTGTGCATAAATAAGGCTCCAGGGCCGAGTCCTGCTTGTATTAATCTGTTATTGTGAACATGTCCCATATAATCAAATATTTTTTCTCGTGAAGAAATATCAAGGAAATCATGGTTATTGTCAATATTGTATAGCATAGTTCCCATGTCTCTTGCTGTAGTTTTGTTATTTCCGTTTATATCGGGAAGCCAAGTTTTAACAGAAGTATTTTTAAGTCCCCACAGTCTTATTGAACTGTTTATATCTGTCATTGAACCTAATTTAGACATAATCATATTGGTTGCAGAATTATCAGATTCAGTGATCATAATCCTTGCAAGTTCATCAATGGTCCATTGCGAATTTTCTGCTTTAAATTGAAGGCTGCCGGATCCTTCAGCCCTGTAATAATCGGTTAAAGTCATCTTATCGTTCAATGATAATTGTCCGGCCTCGATTGATTTGAATAGGTCAATTAAAACAGGAATTTTAATTATACTTGCTGCAGAAAAGATTTCAGAAGCATTTATATCAACAAATTTTTCTGTTTCATACTGCCAAACGTATATTGAAGGGTGAATTGCAGGATACTGATTCATTAGTATTTTTAAGTTATTTTCCAGGTCACCCATTCTGTAGGTTTCAGAGATTTTTTGCATTTGAGGTTTTTTTATTTCAGCTCCCGTTAAAAATCTTTGTTGAAAGATTAAATCATTAGACAAATAGTTTGAGGTTGGGAATCTGACTTGATGGTAATCAGCTTTTATTTCAGGATATTTAGAACCGTGAATAAACGCCATGGTTATCCTTTGAAATCCTAATGGAAGAATATAACATGCAACTGCAGAAAAAAATAAGACAGAAATTATCTTATGCAGTATGTTGTTTCTTTTAATCTTTTTTTTGTTTGGCAGAATTTGCTTTCTATACTCCAAATTATCCCTGGAAGTTTTTAAAGGATGAACTTCTCTAATTCTGGGATAAGTTTGTTGTACTTCGGCATAAAACTGTTTTCTGCTATAATTTTCTGCTAATTTAGGCACTAATTCCTCCCAAGCCTGATAACATAATTTTATATTAGATAAAACATATTGGCAAGTCGGTTAACATTTTTTTAAAAAAAATTGATTTTTGAGATATCTGTTATAGAATTAATCAAAAGAGGGCATTTATGGAAGATTGTATATTTTGTAAAATAATCAATGGTGATTTTGGCACTGAATTTGTGATGGAAAATGAATACGCAGTAGTTTTTAATGATATAAATCCGAAGTCACCGGTTCACATGTTGGTGGTTCCTAGAACGCACGTATCTTCACTTAATGAAATAAATGATAAAGATTTGTTAGGTGAACTTATGATGACGGTAAAAGCAGCAGCTAAAAAAGCCGGCTTAGAATCGTATAAAACATTAATAAACACGGGTAAAGAAGCAGGTCAAGAAGTATTTCACCTGCACATACATATTATGGGAGAGAGAAAATAATGAAAAATGGTATAGAAAACGGTTATTATCACGAAATAACACCTTCAGGTTTTGGGATATCTATTAAGGCAGGCGAAGTATTATTTTCAGCCAATTCAGAATTCCAAAAAGTAGAGATTTTTGACACGGAAAGTTCTTTAGGCAGAGTATTAACATTAGATGATTTAATGATGACGACCGAGGGTGATGAATATCATTATCACGAAATGATTTCTCACATCCCTATGATTAATCATAAAAACCCCAAAAGTGTTCTTGTAATCGGCGGTGGTGACGGAGGAACAGTAAGAGAAGTGTTAAAACACGATACAGTTGAAAAAGTTGTGTTGTGTGAAATAGATGGTATGGTAATAGAAGCTTGCAAAAAATATCTTCCAAGCATAGCTTGCGGATTGGACAATCCAAAAGTAGAAATTTTAGTTAAAGATGCGATTGAATATATAAAAGATAAGAAAGATATGTTTGATGTAATCTTAATTGATTCAACAGATCCAATGGGTCCGGGAGAAGGGTTATTTACTGAAGAATTTTATACAAATGTAAAAAATTCTTTAAAAGTAGGCGGTATAGTGGTTGCACAATCTGAATCACCTTTTGTTAACAAGTCCGAGATAAAGAAGATGTATGAACTTTTGAAGAAGGTTTTTCCAATATGTTCTACTTATACGTCAAATATACCAACATATCCGGGAGGATATTGGGCGTGGGCGTTTTGTTCTCAAAACGTAGAACCGCTTTCGTATATTGATGAAAGACGTTGTGCAGAAATAACCAAGAGCTGTAAAATATACAATAAAGATTATCATATGGCACGTTTTGCCTTGCCAAATTATTTGAAAGAGTTGTTATAATAATATTTGGTGAGCACATATATAATTAAGTATATAAATAATTACAATCTGTTACAGTTTTGGCATGTTGTTGCAAGGCATAAAAAACTGGTGTAGAATTATAGAATAGTCATGCTCAAAAGCATGATTGAAATGGGATATATTGACGAAACGACAGACTATGGAGGTTAATGTGGCAGATTCTACTTGTGTTGATGAAGTATGTTTATCAGAAAATGCGATAAAAGTATTAGAAAAAAGATATTTAAAACGAGATAAGGACGGCAATTGTACAGAAAGTCCCTCAGATATGTTCAGACGAGTTGCAAGCTCAATAGCATCAGGTGATATAAAATTTGGAGCTTCACAGTCAGATGTAGATAAACTGGCAGATAGATTTTATGAATCAATAACAAATTTGTATTTTATGCCGAATTCTCCAACATTAATGAATGCAGGTCGTGAATTAGGTCAATTGGCAGCATGTTTTGTTTTGCCCGTAGAAGATTCGTTAGAAGGGATTTTCGAAACCGTAAAAAATACGGCATTAATCCACAAATCAGGTGGAGGTACCGGTTTTTCTTTTTCCAGATTAAGACCCAAAAACAGTGTGGTAAGATCAACAATGGGAGTTTCATCTGGTCCTGTTTCTTTCATGGAGGTTTTCAACGCAGCGACTGAGGCTGTAAAACAAGGAGGTACTCGCAGAGGTGCCAATATGGGGATTTTACGTGTAGATCACCCTGATATACTTGATTTTATAGAATGCAAGTCTGATAACAACAAACTAAATAATTTTAATATCTCAGTAGCAATTACTGACAAGTTTATGGAAGCATACATAAACGGAACTGATTATGAACTTATTAATCCTCAAAATAATGAGGTAGTTGGTAAATTAAGTGCCAAAAAAGTATTTGATATGATAGTAGACGGAGCTTGGCGGAACGGTGAACCGGGTATCGTATTTATAGATAAGATGAATTCAGATAATCCGACTCCTTTGGTTGGTGAAATTGAATCAACAAATCCTTGCGGTGAAGTCCCTTTATTGGCATATGAAGCTTGCAACCTTGGTTCAATAAATCTTGGAAGGATGGTAAAAGAAACTTCTTCAGGCAGCGAGGTTGATTGGGATTTACTTGCAGCTACTACAAGAACAGCAATAAGATTTTTGGATAATGTAATTGCAGTTAATAATTATCCTTTACCTCAGATTTCAGAGATGGTTCAAAATAACAGAAAGATTGGACTTGGTGTAATGGGTTGGGCTGATATGCTTATGAAAATGGGTATTTCATATGCATCAGAGGAAGGTACAAAGCTTGCAAGTCAGGTTATGGAGTTCATTGATTATGAATCCAAATGTGAATCAATAGAGCTTTCTAAAGAACGCGGAAGATTTAATAATTTTAAAGGGAGTGTATATGATAGTGATTACTATTTATACAATAAATACAAAGGAAAATCAGCAGGAAAAATTTCTGATGAACAATGGCGAGAACTGGATGAGCAAATAAAACAATACGGTATAAGAAACGCAACGACAACCTGTATTGCTCCAACAGGTACTATATCGATGATAGCCGGAGCCTCAGGCGGAGTTGAACCGTTATTTGGTCTTGTATTTTCAAGATTAATAATGGATGGTACCGAAATGCTTGAAGTAAACCCAATATTCAAAGAATATATGATTTCCCACAATCTTTATTCAGAGGAATTGATGAAAAATATAGCTAAAGACGGTTCAGTGGCTCATGTGAATGGTATAAGCGATGAGGTTAAGAAGATTTTTGTTACGGCGCACGATGTTTCTCCATACTGGCATGTAAAGATGCAAGCCGCATTTCAGTTGCATACGGATAATGCAGTGTCTAAAACCGTAAACTTTGAAGAACATGCAACAAGAAAAGATATAGAAGAAGCATATATATTAGCATACAAAAATAATCTCAAAGGTATTACGGTATACAGAAATAATTCAAGACAATTCCAACCAATGAATCTTGATGATAAGAAAAAAACGGAAGATAAATCAGAAAAAAAAATTGAAGAAATAGTATTGTCTGAAGAACCAACAGGCGAAATAAAAACAGTTAAATGTCCTGAATGCGGTAATGAAATACAGATGGCGGAAGGATGTTTTATCTGTTTAAAATGTGGTTATTCCGGTTGTTCATAAACAACATAAGAAGTGAGAGAAAAAGGAGCACCTTGAAGGTGCTCCTTTCTGTGAAAATGGAATTTGTTAAGAGCACTTATTTATGATACAATTGTCAGGTGAGGAATTATGATAACTGAAACAGAAAAAGATAGTATAGCGAATATAGTAAAGCAAACCGGATTAAAACATATAGCGATAATAATGGACGGGAATCGAAGGTGGGCTAAATCAAATAATTTACCTTCCGCAATAGGTCATAAAAAAGGTGTTGAATCATTAAAAACTATCCTGAAATCCTGTCATAAATTTGGTATTAAGTATTTAACCGTTTATGCTTTTTCGACTGAAAATTGGAACAGAAAACCTGAGGAAGTAAATTTTTTAATGGATTTGCTTGCTAATACAATAAAAAAAGAGATTAATGAACTTCATAAAAATGGAGTGGTAGTCAATTTTATTGGAGATTTATCTAAACTCAGTGCAAATCTCCAAAATATATTGAATGATGCAATGTTATATACAAAAAATAATACGGGTGTAAGATTGCAAATAGCTTTTAATTATGGTTCAAGGGCTGAAATTACTCAAGCAGTAAAGACAATTCTTGAAAAAGGATACAAAAGTACAGAAATTACTGAAGACTTAATCTCAAATGAGCTTTATACAAAAGGTATTCCAGATCCGGATTTATTGATAAGAACCGGAGGTGAAATGCGTATATCAAATTACCTATTGTGGCAAATAGCGTATTCAGAAATTTTTGTTACAGAAGAATATTGGCCTGATTTTGGAGAGGACTCGCTTTCGAATGCAATTATAGATTTTGCTCACAGACAAAGAAGGTATGGCAAATAATGAAAATAGTTTTTGCGACAGGAAATATTCATAAACTTCAGGAAATTAATGAAATTTCAAAGGACAGTGGGATTGAGTTTATTCTTCCTCCGGACGGATTTGCACCTGTTGAAGATGGGAATACATTTGAAGAAAATTCATATAAAAAAGCTAAAGAAGCCAATAGAGTATCAGGTATGATGTCATTGGCAGATGATTCGGGGTTATGTGTAGAGGCTTTAAACGGTGCTCCCGGCTTATTTTCAGCAAGATACGCCGGTACACAGCAGGCAAAAATCGAAAAAATCCTGAATGAATTGAAACCTTATAAGAATAGAAAAGCTCAATTTATTTGTGTAATGACACTTTTAGACAAATTAGGGAATGTTATACATGTTTCAAAGGGCATATGTGATGGCAAAATTGCATATAAACAATCCGGTGATAACGGTTTTGGTTTTGATCCGGTTTTTATAGTAGATAATACAAACAGAACTATGGCAGAGATGTCAGAAGAAGAAAAGAATAAAATTTCTCATAGAGCAAAAGCCTTGTCAAATATGCTTGATTTCCTGAGGTCTAATATTTTGTAACACAAAAATTTTTTCTTGCCAAAAAATTTATATTTTGTTAGAATTATACAGAATCAACGATATATTTCAGGGGAGAGCAAATGAAAAAAAATATAATAATTATACTTATAGTAGTCGTGGCGGCTATTATTTTGCGTTATTTAACAGGTGTCATTGGTGAATTTATAACGAATAGGGCAATGAAGAAACAGCCGGCACAAAGTGTTTTAGTAGAGCCAGTGGGTGAAAAAGAGATTATAAGGAGTTTTGAGGCTCCTGGACGTGTAGTATCCAAATATCAGGTTAATGTTTTAGCTCGTATATCAGGTTATTTACAGAAGAGTTATTTTAAAGAAGGTGACTATGTAAAAGAGGGTCAAGTCTTATTTCAAATTGAACCTACAGAATTTATTAATACAATGAATGTAGCCAAGGCGAATGTAGCGAATACAAAGGCTCAGCTTTCTTATGCCGAAAAACAGTTGGCACGTGCAGTTGAGCTTGTAAAGAAAGATTATATTGCAAAGGCTCAATATGATCAAATTTTATCGGAAAGGGATGCTTTAAGAGCACAATTGGCATCAGCTCAGGCTACATATCAAGACAGCCAGCGGAATTATGGTTATACAATGGTTAAATCTCCTGTAAATGGCAAAGTTGGTATTATTACAGTTACTGTTGGGAATTATGTTTCACCAACATCCGGGCCTTTAACCACAATAAACAGTACTGATCCTATATATGTTACTTTTCCAATGGATTCGAATGATTTTGCTTTGATATCAAATGCTGATTTGAGTAATAATAAAAACAGGCGGGTTGAGCTTTTCTTTAATAATGGAGAGAAATATGAATTTGATGGTGTTCAGGATTTTCAGGATAATAAAATAGATCAATCTACAGGTACTGTTACATTAAGAGCAACGTTTAAAAATCCGAATAATCAATTATTACATGGCGAATTTGTTACCATAAAATTGTATTCAAACAATAAAGTTAAAGTTCCGGTAGTTCATCAAACAGCAGTTTTAGAAAATCAAGCAGGCAAGTATGTTTACAGACTTGATGAAAACGATCTTCCCCAATTGGTTTATATAAAAATAGGAGAGCAAACGGGGGATTATTGGGTAATTACAGAAGGTCTTTCTGTAGGTGATCGTATAATAACCGACGGATTACAGAAGGTAACTCCAGGGCATCCTGTTACGGTTGTTACTGCCGATGAAATGGCAAAAATCAAGAAATCAGAAGAAACTCAAAAAGATGTTAAATAGGGATATAAAATGTCAGAAAATTCAGGAAATTTATTTATAAAACGACCAAAACTTGCGATAGTTATTTCTCTTGTAATCATGTTAGCAGGGATTCTAATGGTAAACACATTACCATTAGAGGAATATCCTTCAATAACTCCTCCACAGGTTGTGGTAACGGCAACGTATGCTGGAGCAAGTTCGGATGTAATTGAATCCACAATAGCGGCTCCTGTAGAAGCACAATTGAATGGTGTTGAAGATATGATTTATATGTCATCAACATCGCAAAACGGCTCTTATCAGCTTACATTGTATTTTGAGATAGGTTCTGATCCTGATATGGCTGTAGTAAATGTTCAAAACCAGCTTCAATTAGTTACTCCAAGGCTGCCGGAAGAAGTTAAAAGATATGGTTTAACGGTAAGAAAGTCTACCGGTGGTCCAGGTATTTTAATGATTTCTGTTAATTCTCCGACAGGTACGTACGATAATTTATATATTGCAAATTATGCATCTATTTATATAAAAGATGAACTGGCACGTATTAAAGGTGTTGGTAAAGTAAATGTATTCGGCTCGTCAGAATATTCAATGCGAATTTGGCTGGATGCAAATAAAATGGCAAGTTTAGGAGTTTCGACAAGTGAAGTTGCAGCTGCAGTACAGGCTCAAAACACTCAATCTCCTGCAGGAGACTTAGGTGTTGAACCTATGAAAGATAAGCAGATGATAAAGCTCACAATGCGTACTAAAGGTCGTCTTGAAGATCCAAAGGAATTTGAGAATATAGTTGTAAGGTCAAAGCCTGACGGATCACAAATAAAACTAAAAGATATTGCAAAAGTCGAGCTTGGTGCTGAAAGTTATTCTTATTTTTCAAGAATTAACGGTAAGAATTCAGCCATTATATCAGTCACACAATTACCGGAAGCTAATGCTATAGATCTTTCAAATAAAATACAAGCCAAAATGAAAGAGCTCAGTAAAGGATTTCCGCAAGGTATAGAATACGAAATACAACACGATGAAACAGAGTTTGTTCGTGAATCTATACACGAAGTAATAAATGCGATTGCATTAGCAATAATACTTGTAGGAATAGTTACTTACATGTTTTTAGGTAGTGCTCGTGCTGCATTTATTCCTTTTTGCGCAATTCCGGTTTCATTAATCGGCGTGTTTATTTTTATGAGTTTATTGGGATTTTCAATAAATCTTTTAATATTATTTGGTTTGGTTTTGGCGGTAGGCTTAGTAGTAGATGATGCTATAGTTGTTTTGGAAAATACTCAACGACATATACAGGAAGGTAAAGATAAAAAAACAGCTACAGAGATAACAATGAAAGAAGTTTTTGGGGCAGTTTTAGCTACCTCACTTGTATTGATGGCGGTATTTGTTCCGGTATCATTTATGTCGGGTATAACAGGACAGATGTTCAGGCAATTTGCATTATGTATAGCTTCATCAATAGGTTTATCTACATTAGTTGCGTTGACTTTATCTCCGGCGCTTTGCTCAATGATATTGAAATCCGGTGATGAAAAAGCGGATTTTGCATTTATTCAAAAATTTGATGATTGGTTTAACAATATTCGTGATAAATATTTAGAGGGAGCCAAGGTATTCGTTAACTCATCTAAAGCTACAATACTTGTTTTGTGCGGAATAACATTATTTGTATTTTTCATGTTTATGATTATTCCGACGGGCTTTTTGCCGGATGAGGATAGAGGGGCAATATTCACTCAAATTCAACTTCCGGATGGATCTTCGGCATCCAGAACCGATATGGTTGCTACCGAAATAGAGAATCGTATATTAAATATAAAAGGTGTTAAAACTACCATCACGATGGTTGGATTTAATGGTGAGAACACAGCATTAATTGTGGCACAGTTGAAGCCTTGGTCAGAAAGAAAATCTAAGGAAGAATCTGCTGATGGAATATTGAAAATTATGAGAAATGAATTTTCAAAATATCCTTCTGCAACGGTAGCTTCATTTTCTCCTCCGGCAATCTCGGGATTGGGTATGTTTGGCGGATTCGAGTATCAACTTTTAGATAAAGGCAACAGGGATTCTCAAGAATTATATGGTGAAGCCGTTAAGTTGTTGGCTCAAGCGAATAAAGATCCGAATTTTTCAATGGTTTACACTTCTTTCACCCCTAACATGCCTCAACTTTTACTAAATATTGATGTTGCAAAGGCAATGGCACAAGGGGTTGAGATATCGGAGATTTATAACGCACTAGCAGCATATTTTGGGAAATCATACATAAATGACTTTAATAAATACGGACGTGTTTATCGTGTATATATGCAGGCTGATTCTGAATTTAGAGCAAGACCTTCAGATTTAGATAAAATATTTGTCAAGAATAATTATGGTCAAATGGTTCCTTTATCTGCAGTGGTGAAGATTGATAATATTGTTGGGCCATATACAAGAACAAGATTTAACATGTATCCGGCTATAACAATAAATGGTTCGGCAAGAGAAGGTGTTTCTTCAGGTAAAGCAATGAGTGTTATGGAAGAAATTTCAAACCAAGTTTTACCCAAAGATATGGGTTATGCTTGGTCGGGAAGTTCATTGCAAGAACAAGAATCGCAGGGACAAATAGGTCCAATTATTGTAATGTCAATAGTTTTTGTATACTTATTTTTGGTCGGACTTTATGAAAGTTGGATGCTTCCTGTAGCCGTACTTTTGGTATCGCCTATTGCAATGGTTGGAGCATTATTTTTCCAATATATTGCAGGCTATTCTTTAGATTTGTATTCTCAAATCGGATTGGTAATGTTGCTTGGATTAAGTACAAAGCAGGCAATTTTGATTATAGAGTTTGCAAAAGATGCTCACGAATCAGGCATGGAAGTAAGGGCAGCGGCAATGCAAGCTGCGAAATTGAGGTTCCGTGCAGTAATGATGACAAACATCGCCTTCATATTAGGGTTGTTACCGCTTGTGTTTGCCAGCGGTGCAGGTGCAGCAAGCCGTAATTCAGTTGGTATGACGGTTTTTGGAGGTATGATGGCTGTTGCCTTTATCGGAACATTTTTAGTTCCTGCATTTTACGTAATGATTGAAGAGATGAAAATCAATATTGCAAGAAAAATTGCAAAAAAGGATAAAAAATGATAAAAAAAATATTGACAGCTAGTTTTATATTATATTTGTGTTCATTGCCGGTATTGGCTTTGGACAGTATAGGCAATGAAATAAAAGATAAAGAATTCCCTAATTCTGACCAAGTTTTACCTATTCATGATGGAAGTTCTGATTATATAATATCGGGTTCCGTTGAAAAAAACATAGACTTAACTCTTGAAAATTGTATAGAATTGGCATTGGGTAATAATCCGCAAATAAATGCGGCATTTCAAGATATTTTGGCTTCTGACGCAAGGATAAAGCAGGTTTGGTCAAATTATTTTCCACAAATCGGTTGGCAAACTGGTTATACGAGGATAAGACAACTTCAATTATCAGATGCATTAGGGCAAAATCTTACGTTCAATTATTTTATATTAGGTCAAGTTACACTTCAGCAAATGTTATATGATTTTGGTGTAACCCAGAATCAAGCGACAATAAAAAGATTAGATTATGAAGGTTATAAGGCATCTTTAACTTCAGTAATAAATGACGTAATTTTCCAGACCAAAGATGCATATTTTGCATTGTTATTTGCCTATGAAAACAGACGTGTAGCACAGGATACAGTAGATAAATTTCAATTATTCTATGACCAAGCAAAAGCATTTTATGAAATAGGTATGAATCCCAAAGTTGACGTTACTATTGCCGAATCAAATTTGAGCAGTGCAAAATTGAAACTCATACAGGCCGACAATTCTGTCAATTTAGCTATTGCTAAGTTAAATAATGTTATGGGTGTTCCTTTTATAGACAAGTATAATGTTATGGATAAATTACAATATCAGCCTTTAAATTTAACCTTTAATGAAGCAGTGGATATAGCAAGAGATGCCCGTCCTGAATTGAGGCTTGCAGAAATAAAGGTAGAAACAGCTAATCAAACTTTAAAGTTAGTCAAAAAATCTTATTTCCCAACATTATCTGTAGAGGGCCAATTCCAGATTGGTGGTAAAAATTGGACTTCAAATCACGGTTATAATTTGGGTGGTTATTTAAATTTTCCAACTATTAACGGAATGTTAATAAGAAACGAAATAAAAGAGGCAAGATATCTTTATGATAAAGAACTTGCTAATGCTCAAAATACTCAAAATCAGATATATTTGGAAATACAAAATGCGTTCTTAACTTTAGAAGAGAAGAAAAATCAAATGCCTGTTGCTTTATTGCAAGTTAAGCAGGCAAAAGAAAACTATGAGCTTTCATATGGACGTTACAGAGTTGGAGAAGCAAGTCCGACAGAATTAAAAGATTCTCAGATAATGTATGAAACCGCCCAATTAACATATTATCAGGCTTTATATGAGTATAATTCAGCTAAGGCAAGTTTGGAAAAAGCTGTTGGTAAGAATATTATTTCCGACGAAGATATAATAGAACTTGATGAAAAATAGTGTTAATAAATAAAGTAAATTTATAACTACTTTTAATTTTTCTTGTTCTTGCTATAATTGGATTATGAAAGATATGTTAGATAAAATTCTTCAAATAGAGAAGAAATACAAAGAATTAGGCGAAACTCTTTCTGATCCAGCTGTGATTCAAGATTATAACAGATTCAGGGATTTATCAAAACAGCGTAAATCAATGGAGGAAACTGTAAATTTATATTATGAATGGAAAAAAGCCATAGATGCTATAGAAGAAGCAAAAGAGCTTATACATTCTGAATCAGACCCTGAAATGAAGGCATTTTTAAAATCGGAAATGGAGACTAATGAATCAAAGCTTCCTGATTATGAAGAAAGAATGAAGATATTACTTTTGCCGAGAGATCCGATGGATGATAAAGACATAATGTTAGAAATAAGAGGTGGAGCTGGAGGCGACGAGGCAAACATTTTTGCCGGAGATTTGGCAAGAATGTATATGCGATATGCCGATAAACAAGGTTGGCAGACTCAAGTACTCAGCAAAACAGAATGTGAAGCCGGTGGTGTTTCAGAAATTATCATTTCAATGAAAGGTGATAGTATATATTCAAAATTAAAATATGAATCAGGTGTACATCGTGTTCAAAGAGTTCCGGCAACGGAATCTCAAGGCAGGGTTCATACGTCGACGGCAACGGTTGCAGTTATGCCAGAAGTTGATGATGTTGAAGTTGAATTAAATATGAATGATGTTGAAATAACGACAGCACGTTCAGGAGGTGCAGGCGGTCAAAATGTTAATAAGGTAGAAACTGCTGCACGTGTTTTTCATAAACCGACAGGGATTATGATTTTTTGTACAGAAGAACGTTCTCAACTTCAAAATAAGGAACGTGCTTTACAGATATTGAAAGCAAAACTTTATGATATGGAAGTACAAAAACAAATGAAAGAAATAACCGATCTTCGCAGATCTCAAGTAGGTTCCGGTGATAGAAGCGAGCGTATAAGAACATACAATTTTCCACAAGGCAGATTAACAGATCATAGAATTAATCATAATCTTAATGTATGGACGGTAATAGACGGTGATCTTGACGAGTTAATTAATCTTCTGATGGAACATGATCAAAAGCTGAAGTTGGAAAAACTTGCACAAGTAAATTAAAAGGTGGTATGTGTGGTTGAAAGAAAATGTGTCGGATGTGGAATTATAAAAGACAGAAAAGATTTAATAAAAATTACGGCACAAAATCCGCTTGGGCACTTGATTATTAACGGTAATTCGAAAATATTTGGCAGATCTGCATATCTTTGTTATAATAATTCTTGTATAGAGAACGCATTTAAAAAAGATCGCTTGAAAAAGATTTTAAAAGTTCCTGTACCAGAAGATTTGAAAGGGAAATTATTAAATGAGTTATGAAACAGTAAGGATAAATGAGTTAGCAAAAGAATTAAATCTTCCAAGTAAAGAAGTTTTAGAAAAATATGCACAAATAGGGGATACCGGAAAAACTCATTCCAGTACTGTTACAATGGAACAAATAAAGAGATTGAAAGAGTTCATAGCTTCAGACGGCAATAAAGAGAGTAAAAAGCCAAAGGCATTTATTGTCAAAAAGCCGAAGGTTTTAGAGCCTGTGAAAAAAGAAGAAACTACACAAACAAAGTCTGTGGAAAAAGAAGAAATTTCCGAACCCAGAGTTCAGCGTGTAGAAGTGGTAAAACCTCAAAACAGATTGGAAATTGTGAGACGAGCTCCGCAAAGGGTGGAACGTCCTTCTGAAAAAAAATCACTTCCCCGCGATGCAAAGAAATTTCCTGAACAAAGCGGCAGGAAGCCTTTTTCAAAGGATGGCAAACCTTCAGCAAAGCCGGAAAAAGGTGAAAAGAAACCAATTCAACGTCATATAATCCCGCAAGATATTTACGAAAATAAAGGCGGTAATAAAAAACGTTTTGAAGGTAAGAAAAAAGATAAAGATTTTAACTCAAAGAAGGAAGAGCAGGAAAGAATCTCTTTAGAAAAAGCAGCTGCACAAAAACACAAAAAGAAAATTCATAAAGAAGAAGCCCAAGAGGAAGTAAAACAAATTGTTGTAAATAAAGCAATGACGATTTCTGAACTTTCAGAAAAGATTCAAAAGACCCCTGCAGAGATTGTAAAATTTTTGATGTTAAACGGTATAATGGCTACGGTAAACCAGCTTATAGACATTGATGTAATCAAAAAAGTATGCGGCGAGTACAATTTAGAAGTATTAGATGAAGATATAGAGGCATACATAGAAGAAGAGTTAGAGAAGGAAGAAAAACAAAAAGCTTTAAGTGAAACAGATAAGAAATTACTCAAAAAGCGAGCTCCTGTAGTCAGTATAATGGGTCACGTAGACCACGGTAAAACTACATTATTGGATAGTATTCGAGCATCAAAGCATAAGATAGTATCAACGGAAGTTGGTGGTATAACTCAATCAATAGGTGCATATACCGTATATTTAGATAATAACAAAGAAAAGAAAATAGTATTTGTAGATACTCCCGGTCACGAAGCTTTTACGGAAATGCGTGCTCGCGGAGCCAAAGCAACAGATATTGCTATATTGGTAGTGGCTGCAGATGATGGAATAATGCCGCAGACGATAGAAGCAATAAGTCATGCCAAAGCCGCAGATGTTCCAATTATAGTGGCCGTTAACAAAATTGATAAACCAGGCGCAAATCCTGATAAAATCTTACAACAGTTAACAGAACACGGTTTAGTTCCTGAAGAATGGGGTGGTGAAACTATCACAGTGAAGGTATCTGCATTGCAAGGAATCGGAATTGATGAGTTATTGGAGTACATTCTTCTTGTCGCAGAAGTTCAGGATTTGAAGGCAAATCCGAAAGCAGAGGCTTCGGGTGTAGTAATTGAGGCAAATCTCGACAAAGGGAAAGGCCCTGTAGCTACATTACTGGTACAAAACGGAACTTTGCGAGTCGGGAATTGTATAGTTGTCGGCACTGCCTGTGGCAGAGTGAGGGCACTACTTTCGGACAGCGGAGAAAAAATACAGAAAGCAGAACCTTCAACTCCGGTAGAAATTTTGGGATTAACAGAAGTTCCCCAAGCCGGAGATTACTTTGAGGTTGTTAAAAACGAAAAGGAAATGAAGTCAATTGTTGACAAGCGTAAGGAAAAAGCACGTGATAAACGTCTTGAAGCAATGCTTCCAGCCCATATACGACGTGAGGCAGTAGCAGGAGAAGAAGATATACCTCAGTTAAATTTAATTATAAAGGCAAATACTCACGGTTCTGCAGAAGCGGTTTCTCAAGCTATAGCGCAGCTGGAATCTAAAGAAATTAAAACGAAGATTATCCATGTTGGTGTTGGAGACATCTCAGAAGCTGATGTTATGTTAGCATCTGCGTCAGGAGCTTTGATTTTAGGGTTCAC
Source organism: Candidatus Gastranaerophilales bacterium (assembly GCA_944322875.1). Classification (GTDB taxonomy): domain Bacteria; phylum Cyanobacteriota; class Vampirovibrionia; order Gastranaerophilales; family Gastranaerophilaceae; genus SIG32. Next base: position 1,356 of record CALUQI010000016.1, on the reverse strand, counting down.
CGTCAAAGAAGATGGTAATGCATTGGCTGCAGCCGAACGTGAAGGTGTCACAATTAAAAAGTATGATATAATTTATCAAATTCTTGAAGATATTGAAAAAACAATGCTTTCTCTTCTGGAACCTGAAATTAAGCAGGTTGATTTAGGTAAAGCAGAAGTCCGTCAGGTCTTTACTATAGGCAAAACTACAAAAATTGCCGGATGCTACGTAACAGAAGGTAAAATTGTTAGAAGTAAAGATGCTGTCCTAATCAGAGACGGTGTGGAGATTTTTAAAGGTGCTATAGATCAATTGAAGCGTTTTAAAGACGATGTTAAAGAAGTTGCTCAAGGTTTCGAATGTGGAATTTCTTTTGCTAAATGGAATGATATTCAAGTAGGCGATGTGATAGAAGTATCAACAACAGAAGAAGTTGAACGTGCAACATTATAACGCTTTTGATAAAAGATTAAAGCTGTCTAAGATATTATTCTGCAAGTTAGTACAAGATATTAAAAATACTTTTAATCTGCCATACAAATAGCAAAATGAGAATGAGAATTAGAACGAAATCCGGGTCCCCAACTCCAAGTATTATTTACTACCATACGTCCTGCAGATAGTGCATTTAACTCACTGTTAGACCATATATATGTATCTAACGCCAGACTTGCCTGAGTTATTCCCATTGCTTGAGCTTTTTCAACATCCCTAGTTCCTGTTGAGTAGACGTAAGCTGTAAGTTCTTTAAGTTCACCTTCAGTGGGAAGTCGTGATCCTAAATCGTGACAAACTTTAACTGCACCTGCCCAGTAGTCGTTAGAATGAATACATGCGTTAATTGGATATCCTTCACTTACCATTTGTTGACATTGAGCTAATGTTGCAGGTTGGTAAGAAACCGGTTTAGTAAAACAGCTTCCTGAAGATGTCTCTAATGTGCAACTTGCTCTTAAAATGCTTATATTTATGCCGTTTACATCTTTGTCAGAAGTATTAGGTTTTTTAAATCCAGACGTATCATAAAGCAATGCAATACAATCAGTTCCAATACCTGTGTCAGAAACAGTTATAACATCAGTTCTGTAGGGATCTTGAGAACATTCAGGATTGTATGCAATAATACCGGAAACTCCGTCCGCAAATTGCAGTCCTAATGTATTCGTTTTCCAACCCTTAACACCAAGATTTGCTGAAGACTTTATATCCGGTATATTAACTTCTTCGTTATCATTTCCCCAGAATACAGTATCTTCAAAACACGAAGTCAAATCATCATTTTTGCATATTTTGTTAATCTTAATATGTTTAGAAAGTTCATTAACAAAATCCTCAGTAGAAGAATACCCCGCAAGAGTACCTTGAGAATTCATAAC
>CALUQI010000015.1 GCA_944322875.1 Candidatus Gastranaerophilales bacterium | reverse complement strand
GATTTTAATTTATCCCAATTCTCAAGAATTTCATCTGTGGAGTTAACAATGACATTTCCAAAAACGTGAGGATGTCTGCGGATTAATTTATCTTTAATCCCCTTGGCTACATCTTCTATGCTGAAATCACCATTTTCATCTGCTATTTGTGAGTGTAATATAACTTGAAGAAGAACATCGCCAAGTTCCTCTTTGAGGTTTTCTATGTCGTTATTGTCTATAGCATCAACCGCTTCATACGCTTCTTCAAGCATGTTTGGCTTTAAGGAATAGTGTGTTTGTTTTCTATCCCATTCGCAGCCGTTTGGTGATCTTAATTGCCTTATTACCTCAATTAACTCTTCTAAATTTTTATACTTCATATCCAGATTTTAGCATAAAATTTTTCCATTTTTGATATAAAAAATATTAAAGAATACATCAAAAGGTGGATTTTATCTCAAAATAGTATGTTAATCTTAGTATGTAGTCAGTTAGAGAGAGGTATGAATATATGGCGATAATTTCAAAAATCGGTCAAATCCTGAATACCCCAATTGGTAATTCTGCAGGAAAGACTGTGAAAAATGTTTCAAATCCTTTTGCCCCGTCATCTTTCAAGGGCAATGTTTTGACCGCTGATGTTTTTGATGTTAAATCAAATCATTCTGTTAAAGAAAAACTCAAGTTGAGTGCATTGGTCGGTTCTATAGGAGAAGCTTTCCCGACATTCCGCAAAGGGTTTGAGTCTGTAATTGCCTTTGGTAACAGAATGAAGCAAGGTTTGTCTTCTGCTATTAATAAAATTAACGAAATAGGCAGCATGGAAGTATCAATAGATTTTGGTGCACCTGTGAGAGCTATCAGGTCTGGTTTTGGCTCAATGATTGATAATTATAGTGTACAGAAACTTAAAAAGCTTGATGTTTGTTCTCTTGAAAATATGTGGAAAGACTTATCCGGTTTGAACGTTTCAGTGTAGGAGGATTGTATGAATAGTAATATCAGAAAAATTAGAAATATTATAGAAGCATTATGCCAGCACGAAGATAATGATTCCGTAAGAGTTCTTGATGAAATCGGTACTAATTCTCCTGACGATGAGATAAGAGAATTGACAGCTCGTGCATTGATAAGAAAAAACAGTCATGATTCTTTGGCTGTTACTATTACTAATAAAGGTAAAGGAATTAACGACCTGTCAACTGTAGTTGCAATGAGTACAATCAATGAATTGTTGTCTTTGGATAATAAAGATGAAGCTTTGAAAATATTGTCTGATACTGTAGAAATGCATTCTGATGAAGAAGTCAGAGAAAATGCTCGTTCAGTCAAAGCTTTAATGGCACTTAGCTAGGATGATTTTAGGTTAAGACCCATCTTTTTAGATGGGTCTTTTTTTAGTACGATATGTGAATTGCCCTTAAGATATATTCTTCCAGCATTTTCTTCTCAGAAGTTTTTGATTTAGCATCATTTATCGTTATATTGAATGCAAGTATTTTACCTTTATTTGTTTTTATATATCCTGATATTGCACTTATATCAGAGAGTGTTCCGGTTTTTGCTTTTAAAATATCCTTGAAATACAGCATTCTGTTTGAAAGAGTGCCTTCACCAGGTTTTGCAAACATATTTGTATAATCGGGTGATTGCTTATATTCCATCACTAAAAAGTCTGTCATAAAGTCAGACGTTATAATATTATTTTTTGACACTCCGCTTCCGTCTACAATCTTAATGTCTTCGGTATTGAGGTTTTTATTTTTGCAGTAATTAAGAACCATTTCAGAGGCATTTTGTGCGCTTCCTGTTGATTTTGAATATTTGCCTCCTGCTATTTTGAATATTGTTTCCGCTATCATATTGTTACTGTTTAGCATAATTTCATTTATGGCATCTTCTATCGGATGGGTTATAGTTTCAACCAGATAAATATTTTTTTCAGGAAGTTTTTTGTCGGTAAAAGTCCCATAGTAATCTATTTTTGCGTGCCTTATGGCATCTTCCAGTCTTAAGCGGAAGTACCTTTTTAAGTGGCTAATAGGAATTTCTTCCTGTATTTGTTTTTCAACAGTGCCCTCTAATGTCAAAATATCCGGTGATATATTACAGTTACGACTTATTTTTACGTTGTTTTCGTTTCCTGTCGTCACAAGGTTCATGAAAGTTAAAGGGTAGAAGGTATTTAATTTTATTTCTGCTGGTGCTCCTTTTTTAGTCGGGTCAATTGTAATTTTCAGAAGATTCCTATCAATGTTATACGCTCCGAATTTCGGCATTAACGGGTTTAAATCATCATCCCATTGCCAACCTTCTCCCCATTCAATATTATCAACGATTGTGTCATCTATATATATTTTTTTGGGCGAAATTATGTTCTTTGACTTTGCGGCTGAGAATAATTTTTTCAAATCTCCGGATTCCAAAAATGGGTCAGCTCCCAACTTAAGTATAAGTTCGTTCTCTGAGGTTTTATATAATTGTGTTTTGAATTCATAATCATTGCCCAATTCATTTACTGCAGCTGTAGTTGTGATAATTTTTAGTGTGGATGCCGGTTGTACGGGTTTTCTACTGTTCAATTCGTAGATAGTTTTTCCTGTCTCAACATCTTTTACTGAAATTGATACTGAACTTTTATTTATTTGACTTTCGGATAAAGCATTGTTTATGCTTGAGGCATTTGTTGATTGCGCTAAAAGCAAAAGCATTGCCAGTATACTTATTATTTTTTGCATATTTTTACCTCATAAGAATCTTTTATGTCGTGTAATATTGTACATTTTTCCCTAAATTTGTACATTTCATCTAAATCGATTTCGGCTTGAATGAGTCCTTCTCCATTTAACAGTTCTGAAAGTACATTCCCATTATAATCTATAATTCTTGAATGTCCAAGATTTGTTTCGCCCATCGTTGATGGTCCAAATTGGTTTACTGCAACCATAAATGTTTGATTTTCGATTGCTCTTGATTTTGTCATCATTTCCCAAGGTATTGGTTTAGTCGATGCCCAAGCTGCACAATTTACAAGTATATCAGCACCGGATTTTCTATAGCATCTATAAAGTTCCGGAAATCTTATATCGTAGCATATGCTAATACCAAATTTTACACCTTCCAAAATTACCATTAGTGGATTTTTGCCTTTTGACAAAAATTTCCCTTCATTGCTTCCGTAATAGGAATATAGATGATTTTTGCTGTATAAACCTAAGAGTTCTCCGTTTCTGTCAATTATCGGACAAGAGTTATAACAGTTGCCGGTGTATGTTTTATGAATAAAACTTCCGCCTATAATATTTGTATTTAATCGTCGTGCAACTGATTTTAGAAATTCTAAAGTTATGCTTTTATCAGGTGTCTCAGCATATTTTTGAAAGTTCTCACAGTCCCAGCCTGTAGACCATACTTCCGGTAAAATGATTACATCGGTTTCTTTTATACCTGCGAGGATTCTGTTTACGGTTTCAAAATTTTTTTCCTTGTTTCCTACAATTGAACAGATTTGTAATGCCGTTATGTTTATTTTTTTCTTTTCCATAATTTTAATTCCCGGGCTTTGGCATACTCTTCTACTATCCTGCTGGAAAGCTCTTTGAGTGAAGTTTCAACATGTTTTGCTATATCTTCGTCACTGTCATTTTTAGAAATATAAATAGGTGCACCGTATAGGTTGACTATTTTACAAGGACCAATAGGAATTTTCATTTTGTCCCATGACGGGATTGTAACAAAGGTCTTTTGACTTGAATACCAACAAACCGGTATAATTGGCGCTCCAGTTTCTTTTGCCAGTTTAATAACTCCACATTTTATCTTGTGTATAGCACCCCTCGGGCCATCAACCATTATGGCTGCACATTCTCCGTTTTTGAGCCTTGTTATAAGCTGCATTGTTGAAGATATGCAACCTTTGCGGGCTGATGAACCTCTTACTACCTTGAAACCCCAATTCTCAACTGTTTTGGCTATTATTTCCCCGTCTGCTGAGTTGCTTATCAGTACATTTAAATTCCCTTTGTCTTCCACTCCATGAATACACATTTGATTCTCGTGCCACATTGCATATATGCAAGGACTTATTAGCGGATTATTTAATTCTATTATATGGGTGAAAATTTCTTGTATTTTTAAAAAACGGTATACTCCGGATGCAATTTTCCCTATATTTTTCCCGTTTACTAATCTTACCATGTCTTTATTTTACCATAAAGTCTAAGCATGTGTATGCTTTGTCTATTATTATCTTCATCCCTTTGTATGACTTGCACTTATTCTTTTTTGGTGTATAATTTGATAAGATATTACACAATGAGAAGGAAATTATGATGAAAGTAAATTTGGAAAATGGTAAAGATAATATTGTATTAATGGAGATTACAATTCCGGCAAAGGAAGCTGCGGATGCTTATAATAAATCAGTTAGCAAAATATCTCAGCATGTAAATATAGATGGATTTAGAAAAGGTAAGGCTCCTCGCGCCATAGTGGAAAAACATGTCGGTATTGAAAGAATTAAAATAGATACAATTGAATCAATTTTGCCAAATGTGATTTCTAATGCAATTAGAGAAAATAATTTGGATGTTATTACACAACCTTCGGTTTTGTCATATGATTTTGAAATAGGTAAAGATTTAGTTTTGAAAGTCCAAGTTGAAACAAGACCGGAAGTTGTTTTGGGAACTTATAAAGGTCTGGAGTTGAAAGTTGAGGATTCTCCTATTCCTGCAGATGCAGAGCAAAAAGCGATTGATAATTTATTGAGCCAGCATTCATCTTATGAATTGGTTGTAAATCGTCCTGCATCAGCAAATGATGTTACTGTTATAGATTTTGAAGGTAAAGTTAACGGTGAAAAAATTATTGGCGGTGAAGGTAAAAATTATTCATTAGATCTTGGTAATTCAAATTTCATACCAGGGTTTGCAGAACAAATCGTTGGTCATAATTTAAACGAAGAGTTTGATATCAACGTTACTTTCCCTGCTGAATATCATGACGAAAAGTTGAAAGGTCGGCCTGCAGTATTTAGAATTAAGATTAATGAAATTAAAGAAAAAATTCTTCCTGTTTTGGATGATGCATTCGCACAAAAGGTTGGTCCTTTTAAAACTGTTGAAGACCTAAAAAATGATGTCAAAAAATACTTAGAAAACCAAAGAGAAAGATCAAATAAACAAAATTCAGAAAACAAAATATTCCAGGCAGTTGTTGATTCTGCTAAGGTTGATATTCCTGAAAACATGATTGATAGAGAGGTTAAATCTTTGGAAGCTGATTATAAGCAGAGACTTTCGTATCAGGGGATAGATTGGGATACTCTTATAAAATCACAAGGCGGTGAAGATCATCTGGCTGAAACTCTTAAAACAGACGCTATCAGCAGAATTAAGAACTCACTGGTTATAGATAAAATTGCAAAAGAAGAAAATATAAAACTTGATCAAAAAGATTTACAGATAAAATTTTCTGAATTAGCGGCAATGTATGGCATGCAGCAAAAAGATATTTTGAAACAGTTTGGTCAAAATCCTGAAATATTGAGTTCTTTGTCTCAACAAGCTTTGAATGATAAGGTAAGAGATTTTCTTGTAGCAAATAACAATGTTGAGCTTGTTGCACCTTCAAGAACAGAAGTTGAATCAAAATAAATAAAAGTTTATAATAGTATAAGAAAGGAAATTAAATCATGAGCTTTGTACCTGTGGTAATAGAACAATCAAGTCGCGGAGAACGTTCTTTCGATATATTTTCGAGATTATTAAGAGAGCGTATAATATTCTTGGGAACTCCTATAGATGATATGGTTGCAAATTTGATTGTTGCTCAGATGCTTCTTCTGGATAGCGAAAATCCTGAAAAAGATATCATGTTATACATAAATAGCCCGGGTGGAAGTGTTACTGCCGGGTTTGCAATATACGATACAATGCAGCATATAAGAGCTGATGTTTCTACTATTTGTTTAGGCCAGGCTGCTTCTATGGGTGCGTTTTTGTTAGCTGCAGGTGCAAAAGGTAAGCGTATGGCTTTGCCACATTCAAGGGTGTTAATTCACCAGCCTTTGGGTGGTGCCCAAGGTCAAGCTACTGACATTGAAATTCAGGCTGCTGAAATTATTCGTATTAAAAAGAGTTTAAACGAAATTTTGGCTGCTAACACTGGTCAGTCACTTAAAAAGATTGAAAAAGATACTGATCGTGATTATATAATGACGCCTCAAGAAGCTCTTGAGTATGGTATGATTGACAAAGTCGTATCACGTGATGTTGTTAAAGGTTAATAATTGTTGGAGAATATGTAATGCCAAAACATGATGACAGCAGATTAAAATGTTCTTTTTGCGGTAAGTCTCAGGATCAAGTCAAAAAGTTAATTGCAGGTCCGGAAGTGTATATTTGTGATGAATGTGTTGAGTTGTGTAATGAGATTTTAGATGAAGAATTTTTTGAATCAAAGGATAAGGAAAATTCAGAAACTCAAGATATTTCAGAAAAACCCATTCCAAAACCACATGAAATTAAAGAGTATTTGGATCAATATATAGTAGGCCAAGATGAGGCTAAGAAGGTTTTGTCTGTTGCTGTTTACAACCATTATAAACGTTTGAAACACAATAAATCAGCTAATTTGAATGACAGTGTTGAAATCCAGAAATCAAATATTTTGTTAGTCGGACCGACCGGTTCGGGTAAAACATTGCTAGCTCAGACATTAGCGAAAATGTTAGATGTTCCTTTTGCTGTCGCTGATGCTACTACTTTAACAGAAGCAGGTTATGTTGGTGATGACGTTGAGAATATTCTTTTAAGATTATATCAAAATGCTGAATTCGATGCTTCAAAGGCAGAAAGAGGCATTATTTATATTGATGAAATAGATAAAATTTCAAGAAAGTCTGAAAATACCTCAATTACAAGGGATGTTTCAGGAGAAGGTGTTCAGCAAGCGCTTTTAAAGATGATTGAAGGTACTGTTGCTCATGTTCCTCCTCAAGGTGGTCGTAAGCATCCTCACCAAGAATTTATTGAAATTGATACAAGTAATATACTGTTTATAGTTGGTGGAGCATTTGTCGGTTTGGAAAAAATTGTTGAACGCCGTGCAGGTGAAGGTAATACTGTTGGCTTTGGGGCTAAGGCTCCTATGTCGCAAGCAGAAAAAGAAGCTAATGCTAACAAAATGCTTAAAAAATTACAACCAGAAGATTTGTTAAAGTTTGGTCTTATACCTGAATTTATCGGACGTATCCCTACTTATGCGGTTTTGGATCAGCTTAATGAAAAAACTCTGAAAATGATTTTAACTGAGCCTAAAAATGCGATAGTGAAGCAATATCAGTGCTTATTGAAAATGGATGGAGTGGATCTTGAATTTGAGCCCGAAGCGATTGATTTAATTGCACAAGAGGCTATGAAACGTAAAACAGGTGCTAGAGCTTTGCGATCTATTGTTGAGGAAATTATGCTTGATGTTATGTATGATGTTCCTACAAAGGAAAATATGGATAAGTATGTTGTGACTGCAGATGCCGTCAAAAATAGGAATTCAGCTGAGTTAATAAAGCTTCCTACAAAGAGGAATGATGATAACGAAGAAATAATTGCATAATTTTTGGGATTGTGTATGGAAAAGGGAAAAACTTTATTACTTATAGATGGTCATGCGTTGGCTTTTAGGCAGTTCTATGCGCTTGAACGTACAAACATGAAAACATCTTCAGGAACTCCAACTTGGGCTGTCTTCGGTTTTTTTAAGGCTATTTTTGATCTTTTAAAAAATAGAACTTTGCAGCCTGATGCAATCTGTGTTGCATTTGATGTTAGCCATCAAACTTTTCGTGTTGATAAATTTTCCGAGTATAAGGCTAATCGAGAAGCTATGCCGGATAGCATGCGTTCTCAAATGGAGTTGATTTACGAAGGTCTTGATGCTTTTAATATCCCTATATACACAAAAGAAGGTTTTGAAGCAGATGATGTTATAGGAACTATTTCTGCTCGTGCATGCGAATTAGGACTTAATATTTTAATTTTGACAGGTGACCAAGACTCCTTCCAGCTTATTGATCGTGAAGGTTGTGTTAAAGTTGTTATTCCTTCTAAAGGTGAGTTAAGTGTTTTCGGCTGGGATGAAGTTTATAATAAGTTGGGTGTCTATCCGGATCAGGTTGTTGATTATAAAAGCTTGAGAGGTGACACTTCAGATAATATTCCGGGAGTTAAAGGTATTGGGGAAAAAACTGCCGTCAAACTTTTAGCAAAATTTGGTCATTTAGATAATATTATTAAAAATCTTGATTCCATTGAGGAAAAAAATATTTATAGATGCTTAGCAAATGACCTTGATATGGCTAAGCTAAGTTATGAATTGGCTACAATTGTAAGAAATGTTGATATTGACTTCGATTTCAACAGTAGTAAGATTGCTTTGCCCGATTTATCAAAAGTGACAGCTTTTTTGAATAAACTGCAATTTTTTAGTTTTTTGAAAAATATTGATGCAATAATGTCGTCGTTTAATAAAGATTTTTCCGATTCACATTTAAAAACAGTTTCTCAGGATATTGCAATTCCCCTGGCTGGACAGGTTCAGCTTGGGCTTTTTTCTGAAGCTGTTAAAGCTGAAATTAATAAAGTTGATTTTAAATATTCTTCTAAACTTATTACTGACTCTGAGGATCTGCAGAATTTGGTTGAAGATTTGCAAAACAGTTCGATGTTTGTTTTTAGAACTGAGTGTAGTGTAAAAAGTGCTGTCAGCGGTACTTTGTTTGGAATTGCAATTGCTTTTAATGATGATTTTATTGCGGATGATGTGATTCATTTCGATGATTCTAAAAATTCTGTTTCAAAAACTTTTTACATACCAATCGGACATCATATTGAAAATCAGTTGGATATAAATTTTGTATTGGATTCTTTAAAACCCGTATTTGAAAATGAAAATATTAAAAAGATTACATATGACGCCAAGACAGAACATAATTTTTTACACTCCTTGGGAATTGATACTAAAGGTATAATTTTTGATGTCTTACTTGCAAGTTATGTCAAAGATCCGAGCAGAACTCATCTTTTGGAAGTTCAGGCTATTGAGAATATTGAACATGTGATGAATGAAATTGCTCCGTATTCAAAGTCAGCTAAGACAAATGTTTCAATTATTAATGCATCTATAGAAAATGTGTTAGATTATGTTTCTGATACTTTGGTAACAATTATAGAGTTGACAAAATTTTGGCTTCAACATTTGGATGAAAAAGAATTGGTTCTTCTTTACAAAATGGACGTTCCTTTATCTGTAATTCTTGCAAAAATGGAGTACTCAGGAGTTAGTGTGAATGTTAATTATTTGAAGGATTTGTCCAGATCTTTAGGTGATACGATTCGTTCAGTAGAATTTCAAATTTATAAAATTGCAGGTGAGGCTTTTAATATATCTTCACCTAAACAAGTTGCTGATGTTTTGTTTGATAAACTTGCTATAAAACCGCTGAAAAAACGTTCCAAAAATAAATTTTCAACTAATGCTGAAGTTTTAAGTGAACTCGCCGAAGAACATGAAATCGCTAAGTTAATACTTGAATATAGAAAATTTGCTAAATTGAAGTCAACTTATACAGATGCTTTACCAAAATTGATAGACCCTGCTGATAATCGTATTCATACTACTTATAATATGACTATAACAGCAACAGGCAGATTGTCTTCTTCGAATCCTAATCTCCAAAATATACCTGTGCGAACTGAAGAAGGAAATAAAATAAGAAAAGCTTTTGTTCCTTTTGATTTGCGCAAGTCAAAAATACTTTCGGCTGATTATTCTCAGATTGAATTAAGGTTGTTGGCACATATTTCTGGTGATAAAAATTTGATTGATGCATTTATATCGGGCGTTGATGTACATAAGATTACTGCTTCTAAAGTTTTTGGTGTCCCATTATCTGATGTTACTAAAAATATGCGTTATAAGGCTAAAGCAGTAAATTTTGGTATTGTTTACGGCCAAAGTAAATATGGTTTGGCAAAATCCCTTGGGATTTCTTCAAGTGAAGCTGAAAGTTTTATAGAAAAATATTTTGAGACTTATCCGCAGGTAAAAGAATATATGTATGATATTGTTAAATTAGCAGAGAATACCGGATATGTCGAAACGATATTCGGACGAAAAAGGTATCTTACTGCAGAGTTGTCAAGTTCTAATGCTATGGTTCGAGATTTTGGAAGACGTGCTGCGATTAATTATCCGATGCAGGGTACTGCTGCTGATTTAATTAAGCTTGCGATGGTAGATCTTGATAGTAAACTATTAAAACAAAATATGCATTCTAAAATGATTATGCAGGTTCATGATGAATTGGTTTTTGAAGCTTTTGTTAGTGAAATAGATTCATTAGAAAAAATGATTGTTGATTCTATGGCTCTAAACCAGCCATTGGCTGTTCCTTTAGTTGTTGATATTAATGTGGGGGACACATGGCAAGAGTCTTAAGATTGTTTTTCGTGTTAATATTTTTGTTTTTACCTGTTAAAGTTGATAGTGAACCTGTTAATTTGAGTACTTTAGTCACTGTCCAAAATGTACCTTTTGAACAGTGTACTAAAATATTTCCTATAGATGCTGAAAGCCTTTTTTATCTTACTATTGCTGGAATTAATGCAAATAGATTTGTTATAACAGAAATACAATCTAAGACCGGATATATTTTATTTGATGCCGTAAATAAAGAGTTCTTGGCATCTATAGTTAAGTTGGATTCAAAAAATTCTTTGTTGCGCATTACTCCTGCTAATAATGTATATTATTTCCAACCAGGTATTGTTTTAAATGTTTTTAGGTATATTGAAATTAATAGTCTTGTCAAACCAGTTCTATTGCCTGTTAAGTAATTGTTTAGTTTAACCGAGTAAAAGCTTGTTCAGTAATTTCTTCTATATTGTAGCTGCAATCTTGACCTTCGCTGGAAAGCCAAATAAGGTATTCTATGTTACCTGATGGCCCCTTAATTGATGAATATGTTAAACCATTTACAAAATAGTTGAGCTCGTTTGCACAGTCAATAATATTTTTTATAACCTGTATATGTGTTTTGGGATCTTTTACCACTCCACCTTTTTCTACTTTATCCTTACCTGCTTCAAATTGTGGTTTTATTAAGCATATCATTTCGTTAAATTCCGGTTTTAGTAATGTTTTAAAGTTGCCCATTACTTTTGTGAGTGATATAAATGATAAATCACTTACAAGTAAATCTGCCGGAATATCATCATTTGAATAAATGTCATTGTATTGGCATATTTTTAAGTTGGTTCGCTCAATGGTTTTTACTCTTTTATCTGAACGTATTTTCCAATCCAATTGTCCGTATCCTACGTCAACTGCGTATACAAACTGGGCTCCATTCTGTAGTAGACAATCGGTAAATCCACCTGTTGAAGCTCCTGCATCTATGCAAAATCGATTTTTTATATTTATTGGAAAACATTCGAGTGCTCTTTGTAGCTTAAAACCTCCTCTCGAAACATATGGCATTGTCTTTACTTTTATATCGTGTTCTTTCTCTATATTAATTTGATAACCAGACTTTGTTATGTATTCATCATCAATTTTTACGTGCCCGGCTAATATCGACGCGGAGGCCTTACTTTTAGTTTCAAAATACCCTAAATCGGTTAAAAATTTATCAAGTCTTTCCTTCTTCATATTTGAAATATCCTTTCGGCAGTTTCTGTCGTTGTTTGGATAACTTCTTCAACCGATATATTCCTAATTTTTGCAATTTCTTTTGCGACATAGTTAATGTAGGAAGGTTGGTTCTCTTGACCTCTATAGGGTACCGGCGTAAGATAAGGACTGTCGGTTTCAAGTAAAATACTTTTTAGCGGTATATTTGCTGCTACATCTTTTATTTTTATTGCATTTTTAAATGTTACGACTCCTCCAATTGCAATATACCAACCGTTTTTTATGCATTTTTGCGCAAATTCAGTGCTGCCTGAATAACAATGTAATACTACAGGTGAGTTTTTATTGTATTTTGTCAAAATTTCGTATGTGTCTTGATGCGCTTCCCTATCGTGTATGCATACTGGTAAATTAAGCTCATTTGCAAGCTTTAATTGCTTTATGAATACTTCTTTTTGAATTTCGTTAAAACTCCTGTCCCAATAATAGTCCAGACCTATTTCTCCTATCCCCACTATTTTTGAGCTTTTAGAAAGTTTAATTATTTTATCAATAAGTTCATCACTCCAATCCCTTGCTTCTGAAGGATGTACCCCTAAAAGTCCAAATGTATTGCTATGGGATGCTGTTATTCCGTATATTTTATCTATATCTTCCGGATAGGCACTTGGAATGATTATTTTTTTTACATTATTTCTTGTTGCATCATTTATTGCTGCTTCCATATCTGAAAGCATGTTTATGTGTGCGTGCGTGTCTATTAGATAATCTTTCATATCAAAATTATATCATAAATTGTTGCATATCCTTTCCTTAATTGTTATAATGTTAATAAGGATTTATTATGCTTAAAGAAAAGTTGGATACAGAAATATTTGGATTTAAACCTGCATTCACTGTTGTTGAATTAGTAGCTGCCTTGGTTGTTATAAGTTTGATTATTTTGGTTACTTTGCCAGTTACTATGAAAAAACTTAAAAAAGTTGATTATGCATCTTATTATATGGGTTATGACGCTGTAACAAATGTTGCTAAAGAAGCTTTTCCTGCTATTTTAAAATTAATAAAAGATGAGGAAGATGCTCAAAATACCCCTTGTACCCTGGAATTACTTGACGGAACTTGCTTTACGTCACAAGTTTTTAAACCATCACCTATTTCGAAAACAGTATGCAATGATTTGGCATCACAAGATTATGGTAATAACCCTGCATATTGTAATAGTGATTCTGATTATTGGGCTGGTGCGGTAGAATATTGCGGTGGTATAAAAAAATTACCGTCAGCAGATCAGCTAAAATATTTATTCGTATATTTGTACACATTGGAAGGTGCTGAAGACTATATTTTTGATCCGTCTATGTCGTATCCTGATGTTATAACAGGTCTACATTTAAGACAAGAAAATTTAGCTGTTATAGGTGTTGAAAGTGTTTCAGCTGAAGGGTTTTCGCTTTGGTCTGCGACAGAGGGGGCAGACGTTATTCCTATTCGTAGATTTTATAATGACAGTACTAAGGTTGATAGTGCTTATCGTTACGATTCCAGCATCTCTGGTATATGTGTGAAACCAGAACCTGAAGATACAGACTATGTTGAAAAATTTTGTAATGAAATAAAAGATACCTTCAACGTTGAATCGTCAAATTGTTCTATGTCGGCTGCTACCGTTGCTGCAGGGGCTGTTGCTGCCGATTTCTCTGGTATAAATCCTCATATTGTTTTTTCTAATGGTTTAATGTTATATTTCGGCTCAAATTATGGTAATATTTCTGCTTTATCTGATGCGGAAGATGAAAATGATAGATTAGGTTTTGTCATATATGTTGATGTTAACGGTAAATCTAATAAAGGTATTTTATATCGCGATGTATTCCCGTTTTATCTTCTGAGAAGCGGAAAGATTATTCCTGCATATGATAATACCGTCTTGTCGGGGGCAAATAATCCTGATAATTTGAGTGTTAATGTTTTATATGATACTTATTCCAGTGGAAATGTGCGTGAAGTTAAATTTTTGAAAAATAGGGTTTCTTTTCAGGAAGGAGCTTGTGCTTCTGGTTTTATAAAGTCTACAAAGTATTGTGATTCCTTTACAAAGGACTCTGTTTGCGATAATTCTGATGCTGATTGCAGATTTGACATAAGAAAGCCTGTAAAAATTTTCTGATTGTTATATAATTTTGTATATGAAGAATTTAAAAATTTCAATTGCTCATCTTTATCCAAAATTACTTAATTTATATGGTGATATAGGGAATGTTATCACATTAATTAAACGTTGCCAATGGCATGGTATAGAGGTTGAGTTTTCTCAAATTAATGTAGGAGACAGTATTTCAGAACAAGATTTATTCTTTATTGGCGGGGGGCAAGACAAGCAACAGGAAGATGTATCTTTAGAATTGTTGAAAAATAAAGAAAAGTTTATTTTGCAGAGAGATAAGGGTACTGTTTTTTTAGGAATTTGCGGAGGTTATCAACTTTTGGGACATTATTATCAACCCCATAATAAAGATCGTCTGGAAGGTATTTCTTTGCTGGATGCTTACACTATAGCCGGAAATAAACGTTTTATAGGTAATGTTACGGCTAAGACTGATTTGGTATTACCCTATACGCTTGTAGGCTTTGAAAATCATAGCGGACTTACTTATTTGCAAGGAGATACAAAACCAATTGCCATGGTTTCTGTCGGAAATGGTAATAACGGTGTTGATAAAACTGAAGGTGCTCATTTTATGAATGTTTTTGGAACTTATCTGCACGGATCATTTTTACCCAAAAATCCGCATTTTGCAGATTATTTAATAGAGCTTGCACTTGAAAAACGGTATAATGATAAATTTATTTTGCCAAAATTGGATGATAAGTTTGAGCTTTCGGCTCATAATTTTTTAGTAGGCAGGGCTTATTAATGAATTTAGTTGAATTTTGGTTTAAGTTAGATAGTAAAATCAGATTTTTATTTGTTGGAGCATTGAATGCCGCAATTTCCTACTTTATATTTGTTGTAGCATTATATTTTTTAGGTGAAAATAGTTATCAAGCTTGTGTTGCATTGCAATGGGGCATTTCTTCCGTATTTTCTTATACCAATCAAAAATTTTTGGTATTTCGTACGAAGGGGAATTATTTTAATGAGTATTTAAAGTGTTGTTCTTCCTGGCTTGTAAGCTATCTGATCAACGCCCTGATTTTGGAAATACTCGTGAAATTTTTGAATGCTTATATTGCACAATTCTTAGCTATATTTTTTGTCTCGATTATTACGTATGTTTTGTTTAAATATTTTGCATTCAAGCCTAAAACATAGTGGTTATTTTATAGTTTTAACAATTTCAGTAATTTCCGAAACCGCATTTTCTGGAGTTAAGTTTTTTGTTTCACCTGTTTCTCTTACTTTATATTCAACAAGTCCTTCAGTGATGGTCCTTCCTACAGTAATTCTGTACGGAAAACCAATAAGATCTGCATCTTTAAATTTAACGCCTGCTCTTTCGTCACGATCATCAATTACTGCTTCTACACCTGCTTTTAATAAGTTCTCATAAATTTTAGTTGCAGTACTCATTTGTAACTCGTCTATTGTGCTTACAGGTATTACTACAACGTGATATGGGGCTATAGAAAGTGGCCATTTAATACCATTTTCATCATTGTGAGCTTCTACCGCAGCAGCAGCTGTTCTGGATATCCCTATACCATAGCAGCCCATTATATATGGGTGTGTTTTACCGTTTTCATCAGTATAAACAGCATTCATTGGCTTTGAATATTTTGTGCCTAATTTGAATATGTTGCCAACTTCTATTCCTTTTGTTACGGAAAGTGGTTTTCCACATACAGGACATATGTCACCAGCTTCTACGAGTCGTATATCTTGGTATATTATTTCTGATATGCCTAAGTCCGGTAAATTGGCTCCTACTTGATGCTTATCAGTTTCGTTTATTCCTACTACAAAATTTTTCATGTTTTGTACAGTTTTATCAGCTATTATTTTGACGTTTTTTATACCTTTCGGCCCTATAAAACCAGGTATGGCATCAAATCCATTTTGCTCCATCAGTTCTTTTATTTCGGCGGCCGAAGCTATTCTTATTTCGGTTCCTCCAACTGCATTCATTAGTTTGGTTTCTTCCACTGTACGGTCACCTCTTATTAATGCCAACACAGGGTTCTTATCTATAATATACACTAACGTCTTTAGGATTAATGTTGATGGAATTTTTAAATATTTGCTAAGTTCCTCAATAGAGTGAGTGTTTGGAGTGTCTATAATCTCGGATTTGTTGAAATAAATCTGTCCATCTGTATTCGTTTCAGTCATTTTTGATATTGCATGGTTTGAATTTGCGGCATAGTCACAAGAATCGCAATAAAATACATCATTTTCTCCGGCATCGGTATCAGTGATAACCATAAACTCGTGTGACACTGAACCGCCAATTGCGCCGGAATCTGATTGTACCATTTTTGTTTCTAAACCGCACCTGTCAAATATCCTTTTGTATGTTTGTGCCATTTTTTTGTATTCTTCGTCAAGGCCATCTTCATCAGTGTCAAAACTGTATGCATCTTTCATTATGAATTCTCGTCCCCTCAAAAGTCCGTATCGCGGACGTACTTCATCTCTGAATTTTGATTGGATTTGATACAAATTGACTGGAAGTTGTTTGTATGATTTTAATCCGTCGCGAGCAATAGCTGTAATAACTTCTTCGTGGGTTGGTCCTAAGCACATTATTCTGTCGTGTCTATCTTTCATTCGCATTAATTCCTTGCCGTATGCTTCCCAGCGACCTGATTCTTCCCATAATTCTTTTGGCTGAACAAATGGCATCAATAGCTCCTGTGCTCCTGACGCATCCATTTCTTCTCTTACTATTGTTTCTATTTTTTTTAGTACTCGCCACATTAAAGGTAAAAAGTTGTATATCCCTGATGTTAATTTCCTTATATAACCTGCACGTGCTAACATTTTGTGAGAAATTACCTCCGCATCTGACGGGTATTCTCGCTGCGTTTGCACAAATAATTTTGTCATTTTCATATTGTCGTTCCTTTTTCTGTTTTATCTGCTTTTATTTTACCATGCTCAAATTTGTTGTGACAAATATTTATCAAGTTCTTTTTTTACAGCTTTAGGTGATGCTGTAAGGGTTTCATTGTTCTCAAGTGCTTTATTTAAATAATTTGCGTAGGCAGTGTTATCTTGTAATTCTTTCTTTATCTGTGCGTATATATAATATAAATCCCCGTTTGCTCCGCAATTCTTTAGTGCATTTTTTACTAAATCTCCGGCATATTGAAAGTCTCCGCTGCGTGCAATTAATTTTATGTATATTTTGTATGCATCCACATCCTTGGGATTTAAGTCAATTGTTTTTTCAAGATTAGCCATTGCTGAGCTTATGTCTCCGTTTTCAAAGTCTATTACTCCCAGATTGTAATAGGCCCAACTGTAATCGGGTGAAATTTTCAGCACATTTTTAAATTCTTCTGCGGCGGAGGCATTATCCCCAAATTCCTTGTATATGTTGCCTATGTAAAAATGTGCATATATATCGTCATTATTCAGGTCGATCGTTTGTTGAAAGTTATCCATTGCTTCAATTAATTCGCCTTTTTTTAAATTTGCGATTCCGATGTTAAAATATGTGTTTGAATCTTGCGGATCCGTTTCTAGTACCTTGCCAAAATAATAGATTGCTTTATCATATTCTTTTAGTTCTATATATACAAGACCAAGATTGTATGCTGCGTCTATTTCTTCAGGTGAATATTCGAGGGCTTTTATATAGGCTCCCTCTGCATTTTTGTACTGTTTTAGCTTTTCATATACTATACCTAAGTTGTAATAAATGCTGCTATCTTGTTTAAATATCTGTGATAAATATATGAAATGTTGAAGAGATTCTTCCGCAAATCCATTATCTAATAGTATTATTGCAAGTTGTCTCCGTATTGGAAAATTAGAAGGATCTTCCTTTAATTTATTTTGTAGTTCTTCTATTTTATCAAGTTTTGACATGTTTATATTACCGGAACATCTATTGGCTCGACAAGTATTACGTTAAAAATTTCACCTTTATTTAGTTCAACATCTTTTCCTTTTCTTATAAGGTCTGCTATGCTGTCGTAGACAAAATATCCTGCTGTCCCTAATCCGGCCCCTATTATACCAACAGGTACTGTTAATATCTGCATATATCCGTTCCAATAGTCTTCCCCAACGTCAAATCCCCATTGAGTGGATTCTTTGGCTATTTGACCCGATTTTTTGCAGGTGTTCTTGAAGGCATCACCATAACCTTTAGTTGTTGTTATTCCGCCATCAAAGGTTGTATCGGTACGTCCGACTATGTTTAAAGTTAAAGGAAGTTGTCTTCCATTTGGTGTTACTATGTGATCAAAATCCATGTAAACTATTGCACCTTTTGACATGCGTTTTGATGGTACAATTTTGGATATTGTCCCTCTAACTATTGAACCCATCGGTAATATTACATCCGTATCTGTAGTTTGCTCAGTCAAAAGCATTGCTGAAAATTCAGAGCCTGTTGTATTTGATACGGTCGATATTGGGTTTAGAAGTTTCATCTCAAGTTTGGTGCCTGCCGGAATTCTTTTTGTCTTGGCATTTGCATTGAATGGTGCACTAAATGTAAGTTGTGTTGTTAATATTATTGCGAGTATCGTGATTAATAATTTGTTTTTCATTGTGACCTCATTTCTTAGTTTACTTGATTTCTACCGTTTTTCTTTGATTGATACATCCTTTTGTCTGCAATGTCAATGATTTCAGAAGGAGTTAGACCATCTTCCGGAAAACTCGCTACACCTAAGCTTATCGTAACATTGCTCTCTTGATAATTATTCAATCGGAACCTTTTTTCCGCTACCCTTTTGCATATTTTTTGTGCTGTTGAAAATGATATTTCTTTTGCGGTATTAGGAAGAATTATACTCATTTCCTCTCCTCCGTACCTGCATACTATATCTGTGGCTCTGACACTTTGTTTTAAAAGTTGTGCTACTTGTCTCAATACGGCATCACCAGCTTGATGACCAAAAGTATCGTTGAATTTTTTGAAGTAATCTATGTCTACAATTATTAATGAAAAAGGTAATTCATACCTTTTTGATTGTTCTACAATCATCTTCATTTGTTCTTGAAAATACCTGTGATTATATAGCTCGGTTAAACCATCTGTTGTTGCAAGTAAATATTGTTGCTCAAAGTCTCTGGATTTTATTATGTATTTTACTATAAATGCAGATATGAATATTATTATTCCTAATATTATTGGGTATACGATGCCAATCCATAAATTGTGGTATTTCATCATAAAATAGGTAAATGCAATATATATTGAGTACATAGAAACAAAAGATAAAGTTACTGCAGCCGCAGAAGCTATGTTCATCACCAGATAGCCTGTAATAGCCGCGAGAATTAACCCGATACAAATCGTTACTCTTTTATTTACTTTTGTTATGAAATTGTTGTCTAATAAATTGTTTACGTACGTTGCTTGAATTTCTACACCTGGATATAGTTTTGATACGGGGGTGGTTTTTATATCAAACAGGCTTGATGCAGTTGTTCCAAAATATACTATTTTGTTCCTAAAGTTAAATGCCTTTTTTTTGCCTTCTTCTATTGCTTTTATTAAGCGAAACATTGATATCTGTCGATATGTGCCGGTTGGACCATACCAGTTCAAAATAACTCCACCGTCATCATCTATGTATATCTTCCTGTCGTTTAAAAGTAAGTTTGAATTTCTATCTATAATGTATTGCTGTGGTCTGTAGTTCTCTTCTTGTGCTATTAATCCCATACCAAGTCTGAATGCAAGTTGAGGATAATATTTCCCCCTGTATTTTAAAAATACAGGCATTTTACGAATGATTCCGTCATCAGCCCTTGATACGTTTATCATGCCTATGTTTTTTGTTGTATTTATTATCTCCGGTAATATTGCTCGGCAGTTTAAAAATGATAAACTATCAAAATCTATGTCTTTTGAATAGTTTTCTACGTTGACACTCAAAGATTCCGGTAATTCTATCGGAACTCTTAATTCTGCTGATTGGTTGTCAAGATTCATTGCTGTGTATAAATTTTTGTATTTTTTGAACGAATTTATTAATGTTTCATCAGCGTTTTGGGCTGATTTTATTGATTTAACAAACATTAGATCAAAAGCTATACTTCTTGGATGCTGGGCTTCTATGTAGTCAATTAGTTTTGCATACACGTCCCTGGGTAGTGGCCATTCCCCGTATTTGTCCAATATGTATTCGTAACTCGCATCATCTATTGCTATTATCACTATATCATTGTTGGCTTTTTTATATTTGGATTTTATTATCATGTTTTGTCGGATGTCAAATGTTTTATTCTCCATTGAATCTAAAAATGTATTAAAATTTGTACTTTTTGCTGTGTACACGACAAATAATAAAAATATGGTTATCCAAATTGAATATAATATTTTTTTTAGCATGATGATATTTTCCAAATCTACTTTATTTCATCAGTATAGTTGATTGCGTATGATTTGGCAACAAAATTTTTTATTAAAAATCTCTTTTCCAGTATATAATTGTTTAACTTCAATATTTCGGTAGAGTATGATAATTCATCAGGTTTTTTTAAATATCTTAACAAACATTCTTCATGCAGATTCATTTTATTTTTCCTATTAAATCGGTGACTTGTTTATTATTTCAAAAATTGTATTAAATTACATCAACCTTTTAAATAATGATTGCGTCTTTTTCTCATGCATTTGCATGAACTTTTTTATAATGAATCTTAAAAAATACTTGCTTTTCTTTATTTAGCAGAATAAAATGTCTATAGTCGAAATATTCAAGTTTGGAATCTTGATGAAAAGAAATGAGGTAAACAATGAAAAGCGGTATACATCCTGATTATAAAAAAACAACAATCAAGTGTGTATGTGGTAATGAGATCGAAACAGGCTCTGTGGTAGATAATATTACGGTTGAAATTTGTAACAAATGCCATCCGTTCTACACAGGTCAGCAAAAAATCCTAGACTCGGAAGGCCGTGTTGAAAGATTTAACAAGCGTTACGGAAATAAAAAAGCTTAATTTTTGGTATCAAAAATTTACATTGTAGCCCCTTTATATAAAGTCGGCTACAATTTTTTATGTAGGGAGATTATTGTATGGATGAAAAGAACAGACCGGTAGTTAATTTGATATCAAAGCCTGAAAATATGTTAAAAACAGTTTATACGGCTTGTAGAACCTGTTACAGTGCGGATTACCCAATAAATATTTTTAACGGTGTTGATGATGAAGAAAAGATGTTGAAACTTATTGAAAGAGTTATTTCATCAGGTCATTATTCAACTATTGAACATATCCAAGTTACGTTTGCTATATCAAATGTTTCTCGTGCTTGTACCCACCAGCTTGTAAGACATAGGCATATGTCATTTTCTCAAAAATCACAGCGTTATGTTAAAGAAAAAGGACAATTTGATTATATCATTCCTCCGACTATTGATCGTGATGATAGTCTTAAAGCAAAGTTTGTAAGTTTTATGGATAAAATATCTGAGCAATATCAGGAATTTATAGATGCCGGAATTCCAGCTGAGGATGCAAGATTTGTCCTTCCTAACGCCGCAGCAAGTTCAATTGTAGCCAGCTTGAATCTTAGAGAAATGATTCACCTTGCAAATTTGAGATTGTGTACAAGGGCTCAATATGAAATTAGGACAATGGTGAAGATGATGTGTGATGAGCTTGTTAAACAGGAATCCTGGCTTAAACCATATCTGGTGCCTAAATGCGTACGTTTAGGCTTTTGCGATGAGGATAAATCCTGCGGTAGAATGAAGACTAAAAATGAGCTTGGTATAAGTTAATGTTTTTTTAGCTTGTTTGCCAAGTTTTGTATCAATAGTTTAGTATTATCAATATTCAGGATTGGATTTTTGTTCTCTTCTCTTGTTATGTTTTCTACAAGTCCATTAAGATATACCTCAAGATTGGTATAACCTGATTTAGTAAGGCTTTTCCCATCTCCCCCATCGTATGGATTTAGATTATGGTTAAACTCCCAATTGTCAGGAATGCCATCACCATCGGAATCTAGCTCTGGAATATTGCATTTGTATTCAGGATATCCTCCGACTTCTGCAGGTGACGATATGAGCCCGTTTGGTGTAGCTGCACCTAAAAAATAAGTTTCTACTGCTTGAGTTATTCTATTGTCAACAAAATCCGGGTTGTTTGACACTCCGGCATATTTTAAAACTTTGTCATATGCTCTTTCTGCACTATGTAGTGTGACAGGTGCGTGGTCAAATTCAAAACGTGTGAGACGCGGGTTTTGAGATGTTTTTATGTATTCAGTATTCGGATATACCCCCATCCAATTATCATTAGTTTGTAGGGGGTTTGTGTGTACGTAATTGCCGCTAACGTAGACAAAACCTCTCTTAGTTGAGTTTGAAATGTCTACAATTTGACTCCTTGAAGCAATTTGTGTTGCCGGACCAAATTTGTAATAATTATTAATTATATTGTATACTCCGCTGTCAGATCCTTCAATTGATGATGAGCCCCAGTTGTATAAAACATTGTTTCTAAAGTCAGCTGTTTCAAAAAATAGTTTGTTTTGCGGGTTATTGTTTCTATAAAATTGCGGGTTATTGTTTCTATTACTTGCAAATAAATTGTGGTGATATGATGCACTGTATCCACCGAGTGTTGCTCCTGGACCGCTGTTTGAGTTCCTTTTATTAAGTGCTTCACTTATAATGCTCCATTGCATCGTCAGGTTCATGTTGTTGTATAGTGTTACGTTATCATTGGATGCCCAGCTCATTGAACAATGATCTATAATTATATCTCGTCTGTTTTTGACAATTAATGAGCTTCCTTGTGATTGGTCCCCGAGCCGAAATCTTACAAATCTTATAATTACGTTGTCTGCATCTACTGTTACAGGATAATTTTTTATACAGATACCGTCTCCCGGTGCTGTTTGTCCTGCTATTGTTAAGTCATTCTTTTTTATAGTAAGCGGAGAATTTAGCTCTATAATGCCGGATATGTCAAATACTATTGTCCTTGGACCGTTTTGGTTTACAGCATATCTTAGAGAACCAAGGTTTCCTGTATCTTCTAATGTTGTTACATGGTAAACATCACCTCCGCGTCCGCCTGTTGTGAATGCACCATAGCCTTGTGCTGAAGGAAAAGCGGTTGTACGTCTAGGGGTCTGTATTATCATTATGCTAAGTGATAATATACCCAAAAGTATAATAATTATTAATATACTTGTTATACCTATGTTTGTTATTGAATTTAAAACCTTTTTTAACATACAAGCCCCCTTTGGATACAATACTTATATATATATTAGGGCCCGGCGGGAGTCGAACCCGCGATCTCCGGTTTAGGAAACCGTTGCTCTATCCTACTGAGCTACGAACCCTTATGCCTGACGGGAGTCAAACCCGTGACCTTCGGCTTCGGAGACCGATGCTCTATTCTACTGAGCTACAGGCACGAATTTTATGACTCTATTTTATCACAGTTTGACAGTTTTGTCCATTTTTTATTGGCCTGCCATTATTATTGTAAAATCTGTATCTGAACAGTAGTAGTTTACCGGATCATATACAAACTGTTTGGAGTTAAGTTCCGGTACTTTTTTGCGTAACCAATTGTAAAATTCAGGGGTTACTTCTTTTGTATGTGCTATAAATTGTGCGTGTGTTGCATTAGTACTTCCGGTACATTTTATCTTGATATTATTTGTTTCTAATTCTGTAACAAGTTGATTGGCTTTTTCTGCATTTTCATCTGAATACATTATGTTTGCTTTAAACTCTGTTTTATTGTTTTTATTTTTCTCCCTATATATAAGTCGATCCACTACTTCTTGTGTTTTTTCCGGATCTAAAATCCAATAACTCGTATAACCCTTTTTATTTGGGGCTCCGGGTAATGTCGCTATTTCAATGTTATTTATGTCAAAATGTTTTGCCAATGCCGCATATTGTGACATCTCATAAAGTGACATGTCTGTTTTTACGTATTTCTTGGCTACTGAAAGTATGTCCGGTATTTTTGCAATGGTTTGAGGTTTTTGGAGCTCTTGCAGTAATCCCCTTAAAAACCATTGTTGTCTTTGTGTTCTGCCTATGTCACCCATTGCGTCATGTCGAAATCGTAGGTAGCCTATAACTTCTTCTGAGTTTAAATGATGATGTCCTTTTGTCAAGTTTATGTGTAAATTGCCGCTATAGTCATTGTAGTGCATGTTTTTCTCTACATATATGTCTACGCCGCCTAAAGCTTCAACTATTTTTCTTACAGCTTCATCATGTACCATTATGTATTTATCTACTTTTATGCCTAAGGTATCTTCTATCGTTCTTATTGTCATGTTTATTCCGCCAATTGCGTGTGCGGCATTTATTTTTTGTACTCCATTATTCTTAGGTAAATATACTTTGCTGTCTCTTGGTATAGATATTGCGTTTAATGATTTACTCTTAGGATCGATATTTATAAGTACAATAGTGTCTGTCCTTGTACCTTTCCATAAATCTGAACCTTCACCGTTTGAATCTACTCCCAGTAATAGTATATTTTGTTTCCTTAGACCAAACGGTAGTGAAAATTCAGCTTTCTCTTTGTTTGTATTACTTTGTGTTAATTTTATGAATATCCTTGTGATTGGTGAATCAGTACCAAATTCGTCTTCTAAAAATTCTTTGTTATCTGCAAATATAAATATAGCAAATATTATTCCTAAGAAAATTATTGTCATTACAGCTAATATTTTTATAAATGATGATTGTTCTTTTTGAGTTTCTTCTATTTTTTTTATGTATTCATCAATGGGTGTTTTTTCAGTTACATTTTCTTCGTTAGTGTAGTTTGTCATAATCGTCCTTTTAAATAACTTTTAACATAAATGCTGATACAAGTGTAAAATACACTGCCAATCCCATTACATCAATGGTTGTGGCTATTACTGGCCCTGAAGCTATGGCAGGATCTATATTTAGTGTTTTGAGGGCGAATGGTGTAAATGTTCCGATAACTGTTGCCATCGTCATATTTATTGTCATGGCTACCCCAACTACAATTCCTAATTCTATATTATGCTGCCAGCCCCATGTTACTAATGTTGTTAAACTTCCAAAAATTATACCAATGCATAAGCCTATTAACATTTCTCTTAATATATGGTACATTGCAGAACTTAGTGTTACCTGCCCCGTAGATAGACCTCTTACCATAAGTGTTATGCTTTGTGTCCCTATGTTGCCGCCTAACCCTGCTAAAAGCGGCATAAATATGGCTATTATAGGTAATGCTGATAAGGTTGCGTCAAAGTGATGTGCTACATTTACTGCTATAAATTCGCCTATCAATGTTATAAAAAGCCATGGTGTCCGTGCTTTTATTGCATTTGTAATATTGCCTGATAAAATTTCATCTTCATCAACAAGTTCTGTAGAAATACCTGATGATTGATATATGCTTTCCGTTGTTTCTTCCTCTACAATATCCTGAACGTCATCCCAAGTTATCATACCTTTTAACCTGTTGTATAAGTCAACTACAGGTAATGCATTATATTGATATTTCATAAATACGTCTGCTATGTAGTCTTGATAGTCATCAACGTGAAGTTTGACTATATCTGAAATCATTAGATCTTCAACCTTTTTGTTTATGGGTGATGTCATAAGACTCCTTAATGAAACAACACCAAGAAGGTGATTTTGCTTATCCACTACATATACATAGTAAAGTTCCATGTTATCTTGTTCTGCTTTTATTCTAATGTGATTCAGTACGTCAAGTACCGTCATCCCGCAATTAACAGTTAGAACAGACGGATTCATTATACCGCCGGCTGTGTCTTCATTGTAGGTTAAAAGTTCCCGAACTTCTGCAGAAAATTTGTGAGGTAATTTGTCTAAATATGTTTCGCTCTCATCATCTTCCATATCTCCTAAAACATCCGCAGCTGCATCGTGCGGTAATTTGGTTATAATTTTAGAGGCTAATTCTTCGTCTATATCTCCGAGAAGTTCAACCTGCAGCTGTGGGGATAGATATTCAATTAGTTCTGCTTGCTTTTCTAAATCAAGCAACTTGAAACACTGAAGACGTTCTTCAGGTTTCATTTCTTGAAATATGTCTGCTAAATCCGCACTATGATAGCTTGTTAGCTCTTCTTGCAGTTGATCTTTTGTTTCCGCATCCATTATTTCGCGTAATCTATCTATAATGTTTTGGGTGTTCATCATACTAATATTATATTACAAACATATTGTTCAGTCCTGTTTTTATGTTATTTATTTTCTCCCGTTATAATTCTTAAATTAAAAAATCAATTATAGTCATTTTCTGTTTATGGTATTATTATTTCACAGGAGAAGATAGGCATATGATAAAAGATTATTTTGTGAATAAGGTAGAGTTAGCTGTTGAAAAGGCAATTTCCTATGGAAAACTCGGTCAAATGAAAGAATACAAAAAGGGAACCTTGGTTGCTGAACGTCCTAAAAATCAAGAGTTTGGCGACTATGCTGTTAATGTTTCCTGCATGGCAAGAGATGCGAAAATTTCTCCTAACGTTATTGCTCAAAATATTTTGGAATTTATTGATTTTGAAGATAATGAGTATTCTGTTATTTCTGGATTTATAAATTTTAAAACCGGCGAAAAATTATTAGTCGATGTTATCAAAGAAATTTTTGAGAAGAAATGTTTGTTCGGAAAACCTGATGTTATTGAAAAAGAAAAGATAATTCTGGAATATGTATCGGCCAATCCTACTGGTCCGTTTCATATAGGTCATGGACGCTGGGCTGCAATGGGGTCAGTTTTAGCAAACTTGTTGAAGTTTTATGGACACGATGTGTATCAAGAGTTTTATATCAACGATGCAGGCGCGCAAATTCAAAAGCTTGCTAATTCTCTAGCGATAAGAATAAGACAAGAACTTGGCGAAAATGTTGATTTTCCTGCCGATGAAATTGAACGTAAAAATTATTATCCCGGTGAATACTTAATTCCTGTTGCTAAAAAATACCTTCAAACTCATTCTGGTTTGCCTAATGATATCTCAGAATTGGCTGAGTTTGCGAAACAAGAAATGGAAAGAATTCAAAGAGATTTACTTGAAAAATTTAGAGTCTATTTTGATAATTTTTATTCTGAGTTAACCCTTCATAACTCAGGTAAAGTAGAACAGTGTGTCAATAAATTAAAGGCCAGTGGTAAAATTTATGAAAAAGATGGTGCCGATAGGTTTAAGTATTCGGATTTTCGCGA
>CALUQI010000014.1 GCA_944322875.1 Candidatus Gastranaerophilales bacterium | reverse complement strand
AATACCGGAAATGACAGAAGACTTAACGACAGATGTATTTGAGGAAGAAACTCAAGAAATACCGGAAATGACCGAAGCCCTCTCAACAGATGTATTTGAGGGTGAAACTCAAGAGATGCCAGAAGTGACAGAAGACTTAGCAGCGGATGTATTTGAGGAAGAAACTCAAAAAATACCGGAAATGACCGAAGACCTAACAACAGATGTATTAGAGGAAGAAACTCAAGAAATCTCTGAAGAGTTTGAAAATGCATTTAAAGATAATAGAGTTGACGATATACCAGAGGTATTTGGTGAGTCAGAACAAACAAACGATTTTGTTGATCCCAAAGAATTGCTATCGGAATCAGGAGAATCTGTAAACTTAGATGACATAATGCTAACAAATGATTCTCAAGTTGATGTTGATGAAAATTCCGATGTGCCAAAACCTTTTTCAGATTTTGATACTTATCAACAGTATAATTATGCAGATGAATACAATTCAGAAACGTTGTCAATGGATGAATTAGAGAAAAGCAGTTCGGAAATAAATATAGAAGGAGAATCTCAGGATGTTATTTCCTTAGAGAATACTCAATATGAAAAAGCTGATTTTCTTGAAGAAATGTCAGAAACACCGGAAGAAATTTCCAATAATATTACTGAAAAGGATATGATGCAAGAAGGGTCTGAAGAAAAGATAACATCCTATCAGAATTCTTCAAAAATAAATAATGAAAACAGCTATTCAGGAGAAATCCCTATAGATATAAATCAACCGGAAAATGTAATGACAGATTCGTTAGAAACAGATATAGACTCAGATATAGAAAAGCTCAGTGTATTGTATGATGATAATAATTCAAAAGCTGATGTGTCTGCAGAAAATGTAGTTGGCAAAGCATTCTTCCCCGAAAAAGGGAAAAAGGCAATAATTATTGCAACAACTGTAGTAGCAGCATTAACAACACTTTTGATATATGCTTCTGTAAATAAATTAAGCGGGAACCAGTCGGAAGAACAACTGCAGCAAAGTGTTTTAGAAAAGAATTTACCGGAGTTAGAACCGGAACCTTTACCGTCTCCCGAAATGATTCCTGCAAATCCTTCTCCTGAAAATGTTGTTAAGGAAGCAGAACAAGTTGTGAATAAAAAAACTCCTGTTATGGAAACACCTTATATAGAAGTTAAAAAGCTTTCATGGTCTGTTCCTGATTATGTTTCTTACAATCAAGAATTTAAAAAATATTTGCAAACCGCCGGTAAAAGCTTAAAGCTATCTCTTTCAAGTGATCTTCTTTTAGCTTCTGAGTATGCATATTCAGATGAGATTCAAGTTGATGTTACTTTGTCCGGGGACGGTACTATTCAAAATGCAAAAATTACTCGTTCAAGTGGTGCGAAAGAAATCGATGCTATTGTGTTACGAACTGTTAATGAAACTCTGAAAGTTATAAAAGCCCCTTCAGGAGTGATTGTTGGGGATAATATACTCTTGACACTTAAAATATATATCTAAATATGCTATAATACATCTAGGTAAGGAAAATTTATAGTGGATTTAGCACAAGACAAGTTAGATTTAATAGAAAAAATAATTAAAAGTGATAGAAAATATTCAAATAACGAAGATTTATTTGAAGACTTTTTTAGCGAAACTTGCAGAAGATCTTTAGGTATTATTGAAGTTGTAAGTTCGAATAAGGCTCTTGAAGGTTATATAAGAAGAATTGCTACAACATCTATTTTAAATGTTTTAAAAGATTCTGGACGATTGAAACGTACTAAAAACGGGTATCTCCCTATTATGGAAGTTCCTGCTGATGAAAATGTGTTGAATGACTATTCTGATTCATTAATATCCTATAGTAACTTTAATATCTCATTTAATCCGGAAGAATTGGTTGTACAAAATGATATAATTAAGCGTGTATCAGCAATTTTAATTAAAATAGATGATTCGGAACCCGAAAAACAATACTTAAAAATTTATAAACTCCGTTATGATTTGGGGATGACTCAAAAGGAAATCTCTGAGGAGCTTGGGTTATCTCAATCAGAGGTGTCCAAAAGATTGTTTAAATTGATGAAGAGGGTTAAAGAATCGTTTGAATCATAGGTATAATTATGATATGTCCGGTATGTAAAAAAGTAATTCCAGAAAACTCATTGAAGTGCCCCCATTGCAAAACAAGAACAGGGATTTTATGTAAAAATTGTAATACGGTTAATTCTATTTTTGATTTAAAATGTAAAAATTGTGGTAAAGAAATACTTAAAATTTGTTCTCATTGCAATAGTGTAAATTTCCCCAATGCTAAAAAATGCAGAAAGTGTGGCATAGATTTCGCGGAAGATGTAGATGAGGTTGTCTCTCTTGAATATCGGCCCGAGTTAATTTCTCAGAAAAATGCATCAATGTTAATTTTGGAAAATTTATTGTCCGACGAGAAAAAAATATTTTCCTTGAGCGGAGAGAAAGGCATTGGAAAAACGCATGTTGTAAAAAGTGTTCTTACAAAACTTAAGGACCATCAGTTTATTATTTTACTAGGAAAGTGTACTCCCTTAACTCAACTTACACCTGGTGGATTAATACAGGATATAATTTTGAATTTATATAATTTACCCAATTTCTGTGTTAATACTCCTGAGTTTAAAAAGGATGCTTTTAAGTTTTTTCAAAACGAATTCCCTAAAATGTCTGCTTCTGAAGTGAATTGTTTTATAAATTTTCTGTATTCTTCCCAATGTGGAATTTTTGAGGATTTGCTTATAAATAAAAAGAATACATTTAACATGCTCTATAAAGTTTTTGACAAGATTGTAGATATGGGTAAGTTTGTTCTTGTAGCTGATAATTTCGATTTTATAGATGGGTTTTCATTTGAATTTTTGTATACTTTGCTTAAACGTGAAAATATCTTATCAAAGATGTATTTTATTATGATATATTCTGACAATAAATCTTCAAAAGGATATTTTTATTTGGGTGAAGATAAGGAAAATATATACTTGGATTTAACTTTAGCACCATTTAATCAGTCAGAAATGGACGAGTTCTGCTCTGTATATGAAGATGCTTTTTCTTATACCAATGAGTTTGAACGAAGTGAAATTATTTCAAAAAGCAAAGGCAATCCTGCATTCTTAGAACAAGCATTGAGTTTGTGTTTTGATTGTCAGATTGGTGATAAGCCATTTGAATTGCCTGATACTTTCTTTGATTTGATAAGAATTAGGTTGAAAAACCTAAAAGAAGTTAATCCTGTTGCTTATAAGACTCTTGTTGGCGCTTCTGTTCTTGGAGACCGAATTAACCTTGTTCTTTTAAAAGAAATTTTTGAATTTGAAGATAAAGAATTTATTGATATTATTGATTATCTGCGTGAGATGCATTTTGTGGAACCTTTTAATGAGATATTCTATGAGTTTAAAAATATATTCCTTTGGGAAACTATTTTGACAACTGCTAAAAAGGATTTTGATTTTATAGATATAAATAATAAAATTGCTGTCCGTTTAAATAATTTCATATTGAATTCCAACGCCATACTGGGTATTATCGCCCAAAACTTGAAACAGACACAATCAGCTTTGCAGATATGGACAAAAAATTCAAGACTTGCTGCTTACGTTGGAGATACAAATTTGTATGTAATTTCTCAAAAACAGTGTTTGGCACTTATAAATGAATTAGATGAAAGTGAAACTATAAAGATAAGATACAATATTTCAGAAAGACTTGGAAAACTATTGTCAGATTACAATCCCAAAGAAGCCCTTGAATTTTTGCCGGATGCGATAGCCAATGCAAAGGCAGTTGGAAATACTCCTAAAGAGATTGAATTGCTCGGATATCTTGCAAATTGTTGTCTTAAAACAGGTAATTATTATGGTAATGTTGAATGTGTAGATGAGGTGTTGTCAAAGGTACCTTCTGAACATAAATTGGAAATAGCTTTACTTAAATGCTCAAAATTAGAGTCTTTGCTTTATATAGGTAATTGCGGCGAGGTTGTTAATACAATTGATAATGATGTGATACCGGTATTCGATGAATTTTTGTCCAAAGGACCAAACTCAAAAATCCCGTATGAGTTTGTTTATGAAACTTGGATTAAATCATATTTGATGCTTGCCAATGCGCTTATTTTACAAGGTAATGACCGTTCCTTTGAAATTTTGACAATAATTTTTGATATAATAGAGCGAAATAAAATTAAAGATGATTCGTTTATATGTAAAGCAAAACTGGCTTTGGCATTCGCAAATACAATGAAGGGTGATTTTGCAACTTCAGAAACTATTTTAGATGATGTTTTTAAAATATATAAGATAAACACAATGGACAATGAAACTATTTTGCGTTGGAATCTTATAGAAATTTTAAATAATTTTTTCAGAGAAAAATATGATGGGTTGCAAGAAGATTTATTCCAAGTTGTAACTTTCGCAAATAATTGTGGAGATAATTTTACCAAAAATATTTTAAAATCACTTTTAGGTAAAATATTTAATGATCACGACCAATTAAAGCAAGCCCTTAACATATATAATGATCAGATAACATATTTTGCTAAAGAAAAGATGGCCTTGGGCGCTTTGTTAACCTGGTATTTGATTTCCGATGCCACTATAGCGGTCGAGGGGCCTCATGCAGCTATAGAAATTGCATCACAGGCTCTTGAAGTAGCTCAAAATCCTAAAATAAATACTTACTTTTTTATAGTACTTTTGAAAATGGTTATTGCAAAAGCAAGTATAGTTATTTCAGATTATGAAACTGCTAAAATTCAGCTTGAAAATGCTATAATTTTGGCTAGAAAATTTAATATGAAAGATATTCTTTCAAGGTTGTACTTATTGTATGGTAAATATTTTCAGGAAATCGGTTTGTTAAAAACAGATAAACAATCAGAATATCTGAAAGGTGCAGCCAAAATATACGAGAAAGCCACAGAAATAGTTAAACAGACTAAAAATAATTGCGTTTATATTGAAATAGAAAAAGCTAAAAACGTGTTGAAATCTTTTTGTCAGTTAAATAGCATACAAATACAATAAAAAAGGTTCCTGTATAAGGAACCTTTAATTTATTAAATCCCGAAGTATGTAATTCCGGTATTGGGTGTAGAACCTTTATTTATAAGATTCATGTTTCCGGATCTGTTAGTTACATCAATGATTCCATCCCCTGAATATGTATCTTTTACTCTGGCATTACCGGTAAATTCAGCTTTGATTTTACCGTCTTTGGAGATTATATATCTTACATCCGCCTTTGAATACTGATCATCTAAAGCTTTGATATTTATATCTTTAATAGCTTCATAATCAGATTTATAAGCGTAATTGGTGTCGTTAAAAGTAATGGCATTATCTTCTTCACCAATTGTTCCTGAAGATATTAGTGAAATCCCTTTAGCTTCAATATTAGGTTTTGTGGCATCATTTGCTGCATTTAGTATAGAACCTGATTGCCCATTTTCATCAAAATCTGTCAATAAAATTACACGTCCATCTGCTTTTATATGATCAATATTCATATTTGAACCTTTACTTGTAAAGTTGGTTACGTAATCGCCACCTGTCCCTTTTGTATCTGAAGTTGTAGAATTGATTTTTCCCTTGACATCAATATTAATGGATTTGGATGTATCTACTTGAGTTCCATCAGGGCCATAGGTATAACCTCCACCACTTGTGCCTGTCTCCACACCTATTTTCCCATTATTTACTTTGATGTTAAGGTCTTTTTCAGCTTTTATTAGCGTTCCCGTTGTGCCTGCGTTTAGTACTGAACCGTTTTCTTGATTTATATTTACATTACCTTTAGCTTCAATATTTGCTTTTTGTGATAGGTTTTCAGTTGAATTATTTCCAAGAACAATATGCGAGTCAGAATTTGTTAAATTCACGTCATTTCCCTGGATGTTTCCCCTTATTTTTATACCCTTACTGCCGCCTGTATTAGTTAGGTTAACGTTACCTTCTGTCTTGAGTTGTGCATTGCTTTCAAGGGTTATTCCTCCATTTTGATGTATATTATTGATGATTATATCATCTCCTTCTAAACTGTATATATTACCATCTATTATTGCAGAATAACCACTGTCGTTTGTAATTTTAGTAGTATCATTTCGATTTATTATCCAAGCATCTTTATCAATGTTAAGTCCTCCAGCGTTATTTTCAATGTTTAAGGTACCATCTTGGTTTATTAGTAAGCCGTCTACATTTAATCCTCTTGTGCCTGAATTACGAATTGTTGTTTTACCGTTGTTCATAATTATGGCATTTTCTCCGATGGTCAGGTTTGTTCCTTTGTTGGACACCATTAATTCACCATTGTGTTGGACTAATCCATTGATGTTTAAATTTCCGGCTGTGTTGTATATTGTTGTTGAGCTGTTATTTTTGACCTCACCGTTAAGTTGTATACCATCTTTGCCTGTATTTTGTATAAAGAGTTCATTGTTATTATTTAAAATTTGACCTTCCTTTGTAACGTTAAGTCCATTACTTTTTTGAGCACTAGTTATGTTCATTTTGCCATCTTGATTTTCAACTTTGCCACTTATTATAAAATCACCATTCCAATTTGAAATTGCAGTGGAACCGTTATTCTCAATATTCCCTTTTATTTGTAATCCATCTGCTCCTGTATTTGCAATTCTAATTTCATTATTATTAGTGATATAGGAGTCTCCGCCTAATGTCATTCCTGAGCCGTTGCTTACTATTTCAAGCCGGCCATCTTTATTCTTAATTGTAGCGTTTGATACAATGTGGCCCTTTAGATTTGTGATATTTGTTTTTCCACTGTTTTCAATAAGCCCATTAATATCTGCTCCGCTTTCAGATCCGTTAACAATACTGAGTAATCCAGTTTCATTTTTTATTGTTGAATTTTTGTTGATTTTTAGTGCATCCGTTCCACTATTGGATATGTTTAAATCCCCATTTGTATTTATTATGTCTGCGTCATATATGTTTAAACCGCCATTTTGATTCACAATTGAAATCTTATTTGAATCGTTACCTTTTTTAGAGATTATACCATTTATATTAGTGCCGCCTTCACCAGTGTTAAATATTGTTATGTCTCCATTATCTATTGTTATTGTCCCGACATAATCAGTTGGTTTACCCTTGATTTCACTGTTAATATTTAAAGAATTACCTGAATTTTTCACAACGATTCTATTACCGTATTGTTCTATTGAACCATTAATATTTAAATCTCCGTTTTGATTGTCAATTGTTGTGTAACCTGAACCTTTGTAAAGTCCGTTAAGATTCATACCTTCACCGGTATTTGTTATTAGTGTAGTAGAATCATTTGATATAATTGAATCTTTACCAGTATTCAAGGTTTTTCCAGAATTTTGTATAGTTAGTTTACCCTTTGTATTGGTTATTTGACCGTTTATATTAAGATTACCTTTTACACTATTGATATTGGTTGTGCTGTTGTTGGTTATTGTTCCATCTATTGACAGTCCTTTTGTTCCGGAATTGATGATTTGTAAATCACCGTTATTTGTAATTATAGCATTTTCTGTAATCGTCATTTGTGAATCTGCATTAGAAAGATTCATTTTACCATTAGCATTATCAATGATTCCATCAATTAAAAAGTCACCAGTCCAATTTGTTAGTGCTGTTGAACCGGAATTTTGAATTGTACCATTCATCTTAAATCCGTTTTTACCTGTATTTGCAATACCAATACTATCATTATTGGTAATTAGTGCATTTTCTTTTATGTCTAATCCGCTTCCATTGCTGTATATTTTCAGGTCACCGTTTTGGTTGGTAATTTTACCGTCTATTTTTATCATTTTCCCGTTGTTTGATATTAGTAATGAACCATTATTTGATACATTTCCATCAATATTAATTCCATTGCCTTGGCGGCTAAGTATTTTTAAATCGCCATTATTTTTAATGTTTGCTGTTGATTTTATGTTCAATAAACCCTTACTGTTGTCTATAGACAACAGCCCGTTTGAATTTGTTATGTTACCTGAAATATTTGTACTGGATTGTCTATTGTACAATGTTACATTTCCATCTGTATTTTTTATTTCGCCGCTAATATTGAGATTTTCTGTTCCACCGTTAGTGATGGAAATATCTCCTTTGCCGTTGTTTTTTAGTAGACCGGCTATTTTAATCCCTCCGTCCCGAATATCTGTTTTTATTGTTATGTTACCGTTTTCGTTAACTATATTGTTACCTGAGGTTATTCCATTTGTGTTTACTAAAGAGTTAAATAGAACATCTGCACCATTATTCGTTGTTAATAATGTTCCTCCATTATTTGAACCCGCTATTAGTGCACCTTTTGAATTGATTGCAATATCTCTGCCAATAAGGTTTATATTTTCTTGTGCGATAATTTTACCGTTAACTTTTATATCAGATGTGCCTTTTTCTAAATTTGCAAGGTCACCGTTATAACCTCCTTGGATGAAATTATTGTAACTTGCTTGTGATGGTGTTAGAACTGATAAAGAACCTATGTTTAAAACTCCGCTGGCTCCAACTACCATACCATTTGGGGATACAAAAACTGCATGACCATTGTAAAATTGGTTGTCGCGCATTGTGTTTAAGATACCGTTAATATTAATTTGATTGTCAACCAAGTTTACAAACTTTTCTATATTTTCAGGACCCAGTTTAAAAATAAGATTTGCTATATCACCTTTGGTTAAGTTGAAGTTTTCATACTGTCTTATACCGGTTTCCCCTTTTACTATTTCTGGAATGATATCGTATACTCCGTTATTACCACTTACTCCTGTGATATCGGTCGCAAAAACGTTAACTGATGCAGAATGATTTACAACAAAACTCATTGAAAGTATGGCGGCTAAGAATTTACCTTTGCTAAAGTTTTTCATCACTTATGTTCCTTTCCTAAGACTTAAAAAGTAACTCCTTTGTATTTACATTTAAACATGAACAAAAAAATAATTGTTACTTAATTCGTGAAATTTTGTTTACAGCTTAATATATTTTAGTATTATTTTCTCCTATTAATTTCTGAGTGTGATATAATACATCAAAAGGAGGCTTGCATGCTTTTAGAATTGTTACTAGTCGTTTTAATTTCTTATTTGATAGGTTCTATTCCTACCGGATATATAATTGTTAAAATCTTTACGGGTCAGGATATTAGAACGGTCGGGTCCGGATCTACAGGTGCTACAAATGTTAAAAGAGTTATGGGTAAGAAATGGTTTTTTATTGTTATGCTTTTAGATGCTTTAAAAGGTGCTTTACCCGTTATTTTAGCTAAGCTCTTTGCGTTGTCTTTTGTTCAAATAGGATTGCTTCCGGTATTGGCTGCTGTTGCAGTTATTGTCGGTCACAGTAAGTCAATATTCCTTAAATTTACCGGAGGAAAATCTGTTGCTTCCGGTGTTGGGACGATACTTGCGTTAAATTGGCATGTGGGGTTGATTGTTGCCTGTATTTGGGCTGTTATTACATATTTTTCTAAGTATGTATCTCTGGGTTCTATAATAGCACTTTTTACTTCTCCTTTTTTGATGTGGTATTTTAAAGAACCTGTTGCATATATTGTTTATTGCTTCTTGGGAGCTTTGTATATCGTATATTTGCACAGAGAAAATATATCTCGTCTTGTACACGGAGTGGAGAATAAAGTCAGAAAATAAACTTTTACGTCTAGTTTAGAGCGTTTTTTGATCAGGATATTTCTTGATGGTGCATTTTCTCATTATATCTTTAAATGGAATTATTGGTTCCATTTTGTATCCGCAATCATCAGAAAGTGCTCCACCCATTGAAAATAATTCTTCCTGCGGATATCGCCTGCAAATGCCAGGTCGTCTTCTGTGAATTCGGCATTTGTGAGTTTTCGGATCTAAATTTTGACACTCAAATATTAACCCTATTTCATCTTTACCTATTATCTTTAAATATGTGTAAAACTTATGCAATAGTTGTAATTTTTTGAATTCTTCTTCATCTTGAACTACATGTTTGTAATGTTTTACGTAGATTTGCGTACAACATTTGCCGCATGCTTTGCATTTCCCCGTTCTATAATATTTTTTCCTGAGAATTTTCGATAAAATCCATTTTTTAAGCCCGATGATCATATTAACATTATACAATTTATAATATTAAGTTATGTAAACTTTTTTGGCAGTATAAGCAATATAAATTATTTAGGAGAATTAAAAAAAGAACAAATACTGACATAATTATATACAACCTAAAAATAACCAACCTTGACCTCTAAATTGAGGTCTTTTTTTTGGATGATTAAATAAATAATCCGCTATACTAACGTATTAAATAATAAAATAAGAATTATTCTCACTTTACAAAACAAAAGTATTATGTTAATATGATGAGGTAAAAGAAAGGTGGTTAAAGATGAAATATGTATGTACAGTATGTGGTTGGTCAACGGAAGCGGATAAAGCTCCTGAGAAATGTCCATTATGTGGAGCAACAACATTCAAAGCTGTAGGAGGCGGCGATAAAGTATACGCTTGTGAGCACAAGATAGGTGATGGTATTGTAGAAGACAAAGAAGTAATGGAAGGTTTAAGAGCCCATTTTGCAGGGGAGTGTACTGAAGTCGGTATGTACTTAGCAATGTCAAGGGTTGCGGAAAGAGAGGGTTATCCTGAAGTAGCGGAAGCCTATAAAAGATATGCATATGAAGAGGCTGAACATGCTGCTAAGTTTGCCGAATTACTTGGTGAAGTGGTTACCGATTCTACGAAGAAGAATTTGGAACTACGTGCAGAAGCTGAACACGGTGCCTGCGAAGGTAAACTGGCAATAGCAAGACGTGCTAAAGAGTTAGGTTATGACGCAATTCATGACACCGTACACGAAATGGCTAAAGATGAAGCTCGTCACGGAAAAGGGTTTGACGGTTTATTAAAGAGATATTTTTCATAAAATAAAAAGCCTGAACAAATGTTCAGGCTTTTTATTAACTAAATTCTGTTATGCCAAACTCCGCCCCTGCGATCGACAAAGGCATCATAGCAAGACCAAAAACGGAATACTCCTGTTAGTCCCAAAATAGCGTGTGTTACGTTTTTTTCCACCGGATTATCTAAGATTAATTGTCCAAGTCCTGGCCATACTAATAATGATAGCGCTGCTGCACCCACACTTTTACCTGAAACATCACCTGGTTGTCCTGATGTGCCGCCTGCTATTGCTGGCGTAAAAGTACTAGCCATTGCTATTAAAATTGTTAATGCTAAAAGTTTTTTCATATTTCCTTCCTTTCTTTTATATACTAACCAGTTCCTTAACTTCTTTTCTCTTTACTTTTCTTGTAGTTGTTTTGGGTAGAGGGTCTTTGTTTATGATAATATTGGTTGGCCTTTTATACTGAGTAAGTTGCGTAGACAAGTTTTTAACATCACCACGGACCAGTTTTTCAATTGTACAATCATCATATTTTTCGTATAGATATTCTTTAGGAACAATTACGGCTGTAATTTCTTCAGTACCATCTTTTGATCCGAATTTTCGATAAGTTCCAAGCACACACACTTCACTTACATATTCACTTTTTTCAATTATCGCTTCAACTTCCTCGGGGAAAACTTTTTTACCTCCAGAAAGTACTATCATGTTTTTAATTCTTCCTGTTATATATATATGACCATCAGATGTTATTTTTGCCATATCTCCCGTGTGGAGCCAACCTTCGCTGTCGATAACTTCCGCTGTCAGTTCCGGTTGATTGTGATATCCCTTCATAACAGAAGGTCCTTTTAAGAGTAATTCTCCCGTTTCGGGATCAGTTTTTGCTTCATAACTTTGTAACGGTTGCCCTACTGATGCAAGGTCTCCTCGCTTGTTGGTGTTTACTGAAACCACAGGGCTTGTCTCTGTAAGTCCATATCCTTGGTATACTTTTATTCCTATTCTTTCAAAAAAATGACCCACTGAAATATCTAAAGGTGCTCCGCCGGATATGCAGCCCATAAAGTGCCCGCCAAATTTATCGTGAATGCGTTTAAACATTGCCTTTTTTATTCCATATGACGGAATTAATTTTGCCAGTGAATACATAACTTTGAAAGCTATTTGGATGTGTTTAGGTGAATTGTTTAATTCTGTTTCTATAGCTGTTTTTAATAACTTTAAAAATGCTGGAACTACAATCATAAAGTCAACTTTTTTTTCTACCATTATACCCAATATATCTTTTGGTTTGAGGCTTTGGGTATAATATACTGTAAAACCAAAGTTTAAAAATGTAGAAAAACCTACTGTCATTTCAAATAAATGATTCATCGGTAATATTGATAGTACCGTAACTTTTCGGTTCGGAAGAATTTCATTTAAGGCGTGTTCCAGATCTTGAAGTTGAGAAAACATATTTGCAAAGGAAATTTCAACTCCTTTAGGTGCTCCTGTTGTTCCTGATGTATATATAATTAGGGCTGTTGATTTAGAACTTCTATGACGCCATTTACACTCATAAACATTAGGAAATTCATAAATGCTAGTTAGTCCTAAATTATATGACGGTTCATCTATTACGAAAATGTTTTTTATAGAAGAGATTTCTTTTTGTAAATCGAGTGCCATCTGGACAAAAGACTGTGATACAAGCATAACGGTAGGAACACAGTCAGATAATATTGCGGTTAATTCATATTTAGTAAGTTTAATATCAAGCGGAACTACTGTCATACCCGCCATAATTGATGCAAAAACACAAGCTCCGTATTCCGGCTTTGATTCAGAGAGTATTGCCACCCGTTCTCCCTTTTTTACTTGTACATTGGTTATTAGGTGGCTTGCCAGTTTTCTTGACAAAAGACCGACACCTTTGTATGAAAATTCTTTCCATCCGAGTTGCGTTCTTATACCAAGGGCAATTCTGTCACTGAATGCATTTGTTCGGTCTTCTAACAGTGATAAAATATTGTATCTTGTGGACCCCATACTAACTCCATAATTCCATATAAACGACTAACTTTAGCATATAACCTGCCAGTTTAAAAGTCAAGTTATTATCATATTTTTGTATTATAATTTTAATATATTGAAAGGGAATTATGAAAAAAGTATATATTGAAACAATGGGTTGTCAAATGAATAAATCTGATTCCGAAAGGATGCTTGGAATGCTTTCACATTTTGGATATGAGGAAACAGAAGAACCTAAAAACGCAGATTTATTGATGGTTAATACTTGTTCTATCAGACAATTAAGTGAAGACAAAGCATATAGCCTTTTAGGAGTTTGGGGAAGGTGGAAGAAAGAGTTTAATGAAAATTTAAAAATAGGGATTTGTGGTTGCGTTGCACAGCAAAAGGCAGAAAAGATTTTTAAACGTGCGCCCTATGTAGATTTTGTTCTGGGCACACATAATATTTATAAGTTACCTGAAATTGTAAAATTAGTTGAAGAGGGACAAAAAATCTGCGAATGTACAGAAACACATAAAACTGAAGATACACGAGGTTTTGAAATCAAACGAGCAAAATCAGTTAATGCTTGGGTTAATATAACAGAAGGTTGTAATAATTTTTGTACATATTGTATTGTGCCTTATACCAGAGGTCGTGAGCGCTCGAGGTTGCCAGAGGTTATTATTCAAGAGGCTAAAGATGCTCTTAAAGCAGGTCATAAGGAGATTACTCTTTTAGGGCAGAATGTTGACAGCTACGGAAAAGATTTTATTGATAAGAATTATCGATTAGCAGATCTTTTGCGCGATTTGAATTCCTTAGACGGGAAATTCAGAATTCGTTTTGTGACATCTTATCCCACAGACATAACAGATGAACTTATTAAAACTGTTATTGATTTAGATAAGGTTTGTGAATATTTTCATATTCCTATGCAGTCGGGTTCTACCGATGTCTTGAAAAAGATGAACAGACGTTATACAAGGGAACAATACGCTGAAATAGTTAGAAAAGTCCGCTCAATGGTTCCGGATGTAACGATAACAAGTGATTTTATAGCCGGATTTCCGGGAGAGACAGAAGAACAGTTTCAAGAAACATTAACTGCTATTGATGAGTTTGAACTTGATTATTCCAATGTCGCT
Source organism: Candidatus Gastranaerophilales bacterium (assembly GCA_944322875.1). Lineage (GTDB taxonomy): Bacteria > Cyanobacteriota > Vampirovibrionia > Gastranaerophilales > Gastranaerophilaceae > SIG32. The sequence goes on along the minus strand of CALUQI010000014.1, from coordinate 13,347 downwards.
GCATATTCTCCTCGTGAAAAAACTGTTGCGGCAAAATGGGTTGACAAATACATTCCTGAAGATATTAAAAATGAGAGATTTCAGCGGCTTAATAAAAAAGTACAAGAAAATTGCTTTAAGTCAAATCTTAAATTCGTCGGGCGAGATATGGAAGTTTTAGTTGAAAGTTTTTATGAACGTAACGGTAAACTAATAAATACAGGTAAAACCAGAAATAATAAAACGGTTCACGTACCCTATGATAAGGATTTAACCGGGCAATTTATCAATGTTAAAATTTCAAGTGCAAAAACTTGGTATCTAAACGGTGAAATGGTTTCATAAAATCTTAATGTTGTAAAGTGTTTGTCGATTAAAAAATACTTTAATCGTTGATACCCTTCAAATATGAAGGGTTCTGTTATACTAAAGAAAGAACACTTGATTTTGTTTTTTGTAATTTTAGTTTTTGCATTCTTGTTTTTACAAAACTAGCTTGAGAAGATTCCGGTCTGTTTAGTAAAAATTTACGGTAATATCTTTGTGCATCTGATTTTTTCCCTAATTTATCGAAGCAAATACCTATACCGGCGTATGCTTTATGGTAATCAGGTGCTAATTTCATTAATTTATTCAGGACTAGGGACGCTTCTTTATATCTTTCCATTTTCATTAAAAGTGATGATTTGTGGTCATATGCTTTTATGTATTCTGGTGAGTTTTCGATAAGTTTTTGATAAATCATTAGGGCCATTTCGTATTCTTCACAAAGTTCGTGTGAAATCCCAAGTTGCAATATTGCATCAGGATTTTCAGGATTAATCTGTATGGCCTGTACAAAATTTTTTATGGCTCCGCAAGGAATGCCATCCAAAAGATGACAGACACCTAGCTCAAAGTAAATTTCGTATTTGCTGTTATCAAGTTTGGCAGCTTTTTCAAGATAGTTTATTGCTTTTGAATAATTCCCCATATGTTTATAGCAAATTGCTAAACCATAGTACGACTTTGCGTTATCACGCTTTATAAGTATCGCATTCAAATAATCCGGTATGGCTTCTTTATATGCGTTTTTCTCTCGTAATTTATCGGCTTTTTGGCATAAGTCCGTATATTCTTTTACAGGACTGCTCATATAATTTGTTTTCTTTGTCATGCTCTCCCACCAGTTCTATCTTATTTTAAATTTTTTCTATTTACTGCAGTACCTCCAAAAGATGTAAAACTTAATCAATCATTGGATTTATTATTTTCTTATGATATAACTTTATTATGAGAAGGGTTTTAGTATCTTTAATTGTTTTTATGCTGGTAATGCCTTGTTTTGCTGATGAAATCAAGCTGGAAAATGTTGATGCCCAAAAAATTGAAATCCCCAAAAAAGATGTTAAAATGAAGGATTCGATTGTTATAAATGACAAGGCAGTGATGGATGAAATAGTTAAATACCAAAAGGAAAAAGATTTAGAAGATATAGAAAATTTATGGAAAGGTACAGTTGAAAACAATCAGGTAATAGGTTTTGCATTGAAAAAGCTGTCAACTCCAGAGAGTCAAAGAAGAATTCATTCTTCTTTGATGGCAAAAACTTTGTCTGCAATTGTTGCCGGATCATCTTTTGTGCCATATGCTATGGGATCTGATTACATGCTTGCTACCGGAGCATTTGCAGCGGGCAGAATTGCTCAAAATTTAATTAACAGGAAGAATATTCCGCAGGAAATTCCTTTAACTGACACGGAATTGATTGAATTGGCCGGTCTTGTAGAAAGTTTACAGGATAAAATTATTAATGCATATTATAATTATAAAAATTCTTTAATACAACTTAAGGAAACGCGTTCTAGGCAGCTGTTGTACAGTAAAAACTATGCTAAGGCAATGGATGAGGAAGATTTTTTGGAAATTGCTATATCTTCTTCACTATATGATAATGTTATTATAGAAGAATTTTATTATATGCAAACTGCCAAAAAGTACCATCTTGAATTACAACGTTTGGCAGGGAAAAAAATTGTGGATAATCTTAACTTATATCAATATAATTATAACGCTGCTTTGGTTGGAGATAAAGTTGGAGGTGCTAAATATGAGAAAAAATAAATTTTTCATTTTGGCATTGATTGTATTTCTTGGTAGCAGTGTTTTTGCGGTTGAATATGGAGATGTTAATTTTCCAAAAGATCCGGCTTACAGATTGGGTATTTCTGACAGCCCTGAAAAGATTTATGTTGAAGCCGAAATTGAACCTGTAATTAAAGAATATGTCAAAAAAGATAATTCAATCGAACATGCTCCCGATGATTTGACGTATGCAGATCTAAGTTTAAAAAGAATGTCCAGTGAGATATCGTCAGAATTATCTCTTGATGAGAAAAATATGACATCGGATTTGTCACTATTGTGGCGTGGAGCAGCAACCCAAAGTGATACTATTAACTTTGCTTTGTACAAATTGGCAAATCCGGATGCTGATAAACCGGATGAAAAATCTGTAAAAAAAGTTCTTACTACAATAGCTAGCATGTCAACGATGGTTGGTGCCGGATTGGGTAATCCTATACTTGCTGCAAGTTCTTTAATCGGTGGAAATGTTTTGGGGATTATGTCCCAAGATACCAAGGCTTTGAACTATAAATATACTAAAGTCAACGATGCTGATATGATTATTCTAGTAAGAAAAATTGAAGATTTACAGCAAAGAGCTGTTAATCTTTATTATGATTATATGACTTCAAGAAAACAACTTGAAATGCTTGATAAATTAGTCCAACAAAGGAAAAAGAATTATGAACTCGCTCAAAATTCTTCAAGAGAGATAATACTTGTTACTGATGCATATTATCGGTCTGCGCTTGATATGCAGTCAAAAGCAAAGGCTGATTTTTTTGCAAAACGTGCTGCATTAGAACAATTTGTGGGTAATGAAGTTTTTGTCCAATTTGAAAATGAGCTTGCGGCAAGAGAAAAAGAAGAAAAATGAAATTAATTCCTTACCAAGTTAAAACCGGTGCTGAAAATATGCAAATTGATTCAGATTTGTTGGATTACGCTGTCTTAAATAATATTAAAGAACCAATTTTTAGACTTTATGGGTGGTCACCTGCTTGTGTTTCACTTGGGAGAAATCAAAAAGATGACTTTATTGATTATGATTTTTTAAAATCTCAAAATATTGATGTGGTAAGACGCCTTACCGGTGGACGTGCATTGTTGCATGATGATGAAATTACGTATAGTTTTATTTGCCCTTTTGACTACCTTGAAAATGGTGAAAATGTTGTTATGTCCTATAAAGAAATTTCTCAGTTTCTTATTACTAAATTTAAAAAAATAGGTATCAATTTAGATTTTGGTGCTGAAAATAAAGTTCATACAAAATTTGATTATTGCATGCTGGTTTCGACTGGTGCTGATTTGTGTTTTGATGGGAAAAAGTTTATAGGATCCGCTCAATGCAGAAAAGAAGGTTATATTTTACAGCACGGTTCAATATTGTATGACTATAATATTACTCTTTTGGAAAAAATTTTTAATGAAAAAGTTATTACAAATTCTATTATCTCCGTAAAAGAGATAAATCCAAATATTTCAAAACAAGATATAATAAATGTTTTTATGGGATGTTAAGTATTGTAAACTTGATGCATTTATGTTTATAACTATTGATATATAAGGATTTGAACAATTAGATTATCATAAAGACATAACACAAAGAGCAATTTTTCCGGTTAGTTTTTTTTTATATAAGTACGGGGAATAAACTAAGGGGATAAGAAAGATGACTTGGGGAACAGTTTCATGCGGACCGGTAGATTTATACACTTGGCAATCATTAAGTCCATATAATTATATTACAAATTTTGGTGGACAGTTTCAGTATAACGTAATTCCTCCTAATTTTAATATTATGCAGGCTTATAATATGAAAAACATATCAAGTTCGTTATATGCATATAACCAAAATGGCGGTTATTCTTTAGGAATGGATTTAAATAACCCATACTATAATTACCAACAATCGAATTACAATAATTTAGCATATACCAACGGTTATAACAATGGTGTTAACATCGGACATGATGTTTTAAACAGATACGATATAGACTCAATGTCATCTGATATAGCTGGCTTGAAAGAGAAACTTACAACTGCTATTGAGTCAAAAAAAATAAATGAAGAACAAAAAAATAAATTGATTAGTCTGAAAAATAGGGTTGAGGCTTATGAAGAAAAACTCAAAGAAATCTGTGAAGAACGTCAAAATAGGAATATGGAACCTAAAAAACTTGGTGAAAAAATTTCTAAATTGAAAAAAGAGTTTAAATCGTTTAAGGAACAAATAAAATCAGAAACACAAGCAATATATGAGACAATTAACGCCGGCAGCAGTTCGGATCCTGAGAGTGTTGAAAATGGCAAGAAGGATGGGGATGCCGAGAAGGTAGTTGAAACACCTGAGGCTAAAGCTGTTGTGGCCATGACTGACGCAGAGCTTGTAAGAGAAATATGTAACAGTTTTTGTGATGCGATTGACGGACTAGGTACAGATGAAGATAAATTGGAACTGGCTATTGCAAGTATAAATAAAGATAATGTCATAGAAGTTATGCAATATTGGGACAAAACATACAAACAAGAATTCAATGAATCATTCATCGAAAGCTTTATGTGGGATGCCGGTCATGATCAGAAACAAAAGCTGGGGCTTATGATTTTAGATGCTTTACATGAACGTGCATTGGAAAGTGGAGTTGATATAGAGGCTGATTTTATAAAAGTGAGACGTGAATTAAACAGTTGGTGGATTAACAATAACACTTGTATTGCAAAATTCAATGAAATGTTTAAAAAAATTGTTGAGGCTGAAAGTAGTGCAACAAAAAATACAGCTGCAGAATAAAACTCGCGAATTTACAAAAAGTTTATGTTAGATTCCTCATATTGGTAAATGTGGTTATGTAGGTGTTTTTTAAGGTGAGTTTAACTCACCTTTTTATTTTAAAAAATTTTTGGCAAGTTCAATATCACTTTGCATTGTAATTTTTATGTTGTTATAGCTTCCGTCAACTACATATACATCAATCCCAAAATCTTCAAGCATTCCCGCATCGTCTGTATAATTTTGCCCGGCAAATTTTTTATGTGCATTCATAATGAGCTCATATTTAAACGCTTGTGGTGTTTGTGTGTTATATAATTTGGATCTGTCAATAGTTTTAATAATTTTCCCGTTTTCTACTTCTTTTATAGTGTCGATTGTTTTTGTCATTACACTAACTGCACCTTTTTCTTTTACTATGTCAATGGTCCGATTAATAAGTTCAGGTGAAATGACCGGTCTTGCTCCATCATGGATAAGTACATAATCACAATTAATTGCCTTGAGACCGTTGTATACCGAAGCTTGGCGTGTTGGACCTCCTTCTATTATTTTGTGTGAAAACATTTCATTTAGCGTAGATATAATTGATTTATTTGCACATATTATAATTTCATCGACATCTGACTTTTCAAAAGCTTCAACAGTATATCGAATTACTTCTTTATTGTGGATTTTTTCTAAAAGTTTATTTTTATTTCCAAATCTGCTTGATGTTCCTCCGGCAGTTATTATAGCGCAAGTTTTCATCTTTCACTCCTTAAAATGATTAAATAATTTATTATCAAAGTTTTTTATTGTTCGGTTATCAATTTTAATTCCCAAGCCCTTTTCTACTCTACCTATTTCATAATATCCGTTTATTCTAAAATCTTCCGGAACACAGGCTACAAGCTGATAATCTTCGCCGCCATATAGTATAAGGTCCTTAAAATCCTCATATTTTTCAATACTCTTGTCATAAGGTATTTTATCAAAGTCAATTGACATCAAAACTTGGCTTGACTGCGAGATTTGTTCAAGTGCATCCATTAACCCGTCAGAGGTATCCATCATTGCATAATCTCTTTTTATATTTGTAGAAATCTTTTCGGAAAATTCAACTTGTGCTTCAGGCATAAGGTGGATATTAGTTAAGTTATTTTTATGACCTCTAAATAAATCTCTTAGACCTGCAGCACTTGAACCGTGATTTCCTGAAACGATAATTTTATCACCGGGTTTTGCATTTTTTCGGGAAGATATTTTGCGATTAAGGCATTTACCTATAGCGGTAACCGACACAAGTATATTTTTGCTTCCGGTTATATCACCGCCGATTATATCAATACTTTTGTCGGCATTTTGCATGCCTTCATAAAATTCTTTTATAAACTTTTCATCGGTATTTGGCGGTAGTGACAATCCTACTGATAAATATACCGGCTTTGCTCCGCTTGCAGCAATATCAGAAATATTAACCATCGCTGACTTGTAACCCAATTTGTAAGCATCGGTATAGTCCATTGAAAAATGAATATTTTCAACAAGATTATCTTGTGAAACAACAATTCCTATATCTTTTAAATGAGCACAATCATCACCTATGTATTTTGATTTTAAGACTTGTTTTATTACAGTTATAAATTCTTTTTCTTTCATTATACTAAGTCGTGTTCAATGAGTGTAACAAATTCTTGGACAAGAGCTTTATTCCATTTTTTACCGGAATCGTTTTTGATAATATTCAAAGCATCTTGTGGTGTTAATTTAGCCCGATATGGTCTATGTTCTGTTAATGCAAAATAAGCATCGACAATAAGAATAATTTGAGAAGTTATGGGAATATCATCTTGAGCGAGATTTTGAGGGTAACCCGAGCCGTCCCAATTTTCGTGGTGGTGTTCAATTATCGGAATAACATCTTGAATGTATGATATAGGTTTAAGTATTTTTTGTGCAGCAATTATAGGGTGTTCTTTAATGTGCTGCCGTTCTTGTTCTGTAAGCGGAGCTGTTTTTTGTAAAAGTTCCGGAGGTAACATAAGATTTCCTATATCATATAAAAGCATAGCAATTTTAAGGTTGTCTATTTCATTTTTTGGAAGATCAAAGCGTTTGGCTAGATTTGTAGCCATTAATACTTTGGATTTCATTAGACCTTGTGTATGCATAGGATTATATGTGGTTGTAAGTATGTCTGCGACATTGAATAAGGTTTCTTTAGATACTTCTTTTTTTGTTTCAGCATTTTGCAGCTTTTTTTGCAGGTCAAGAGAGATATCTTTTGGTACAGGGATTTTATGTTTAGATAGAATCTCCAAAAACGTATTAATAGCAATCTCTTGCCAAGAAGTCTCAGATATCGGTTTTGCAAGAGTCACTCTGTTGCGTCCGTTTCGCTTTGATTGATACATGGCTTGGTCTGTTAATTCCAAAAGCTCTTCAATATTATCTGAATGTTCCAAAAATGTTGCCACACCTATGCTTGCAGTAATGTTTCCTATTGTATCAAGTTCTTGTGATTCAATGGCTTTACGTATTCTTTCAGCGGCAGTCATCGCTCCTTTTGAATCAATTCCGGGTAATAAAACGTTAAATTCTTCTCCACCCATTCTTGCTGGTACGTCGATTGAACGAGCATTACTTTTTAATACATCGGCTACTGTTTTTATTGCAAGATCTCCGTATGCATGACCGTGTTCATCATTAATCTTTTTTAAAAAGTCCAAATCTATACCTATAATTGAGAAAGGTTGATTTTGGCGTTGTGCTCTTGAAACTTCACGATTTAATGTTTCTTCAAAATGCCTTCTGTTATATAATCCAGTTAAACTGTCTGTTACTGCTTGTTCTTTTACAGCCAAAAATAAATCGGTAATTGTTATAGACATTTCAATTTGCTGTGCAAAAAGAGACAGAAAATCTGTTTCTGCTTCAGCCAGTTCATCTCTTGATGCGAATACACAAAGCCAACCGAATTCTTTGTTCATGGGACAAAGTGGGATAACGATTAAAGATTTACAAGGCTGATTTGTTATTACTGTTTTTGTTACTTGGTCAGGCAAGTCAGGCATTACGTATTTTAAAGTGCCTCCAAGGTCCTTGGTTTGAATGATTTTTTTGTTTTTAATTGTATCGGCGTATATTCCGTCAGGAGAATAAACTAATCTTCTCGCTTCTATTGGAATACCTATAATTTTGTTTACTCTGGCGATTGCTGAATCTTTAGATTGGGCAATTATTTGCATGTAATCGCCATTTTCATCGTGGAGCTTTCTTATTATAACGCAGTGTATGTAGCCAAGCTCACCATGAATACTGCTTACAACTTTTTCCAGAACATTTTCAAGCGGTGTAGATGAGTTCATCATATCCCATATGTGCTGTAAAGTCAGCATACGCTTGTTTGCAACATTAAGCTCAAGAGTTCTTGCTTCTATCTCTTTTTCCAATTGCAGATTTCGTTCATATATTTCAAGATAGTCCTGTTTCCCGCCATATATGCTGCGTTCTACTTGTGTGACCATCTTTCGGTATTCTTTTATTTTATCAAAGAAGCCCATTTAACACCTTTTTACTCTTACATTATACACGATTAGTTTGGTTTAATAACAATTTGTTAACAATATTTATTATTTTTTCCGGAGAAGGTAGATTTGTGCAGTCATTTGTTTTAAACTTACATTTCCTTTTAAAACACGGTTGACACTTCAAATCCCCTGTAACTGCAATATATTTGTTCTTGTCACCAATGGGTGCAAGGTATTCCAAAGGAGTACAAGTAAAAATAGTTATTACTGCAGGTTTTTGAGTTGCCCATGCAAGGTGGGCACTTCCTGAATCTGGGGCGATTACTATTGATGCTCTTGAGAATACTTCAATAAGAGTCAGGATATCGGTTTTTTCGGCCAGATTTATAAATTTATCTCCACCAATATATTTGATGAGTTCATCATCATTAGCACCCCCTGTGAATACAATGGAACATTTATCTTTTATGCTGTCGATTACTTTTTTCCAATTATCTTTGTTCCAGTGCTTTGGAACCCATGTTGTTGCAGGAGCAACTACAACTATAGGCTTATCTGCTTTCTCCAACAAATTGTTGACTCTTTGCTTTATTTCATCAGTTCTCTGTGGAAGTGTTACTGTAACTTTTTCAGTATTTACGCCAAGATAGTCAGCATATTTCATGTAATTTTTTATTACCGAAGAATTGTAGTTATTTGTTATTCTCGGTATAATTTCATTTGCTCCCAAAATTGAAAGTTCACGTGCTTGCTTGGATATTATTCTTCGTTTTGCCCCGCAAAATGCCATCCAGTACAAACTCTTAAACATCATTTGTACATCTATTGCTATATCAAAATTTTCTTGACGAAGTTGTTTTAAAATCCTTAGGTATTCTTTGAAACTTTTAAATGAAAATCCTCGTTTTTTCCACTGCTGTACAGGTGCTAAAATCACTTTGTCTAAACAAGGGTTACCTTCAAGAACTTGAATCCCTTTTTCTGAAACTAACCAAGTAATTTCGTACCCTGCGTTTTTTAATGCATTGGCAAGAGGTATTGTATGTATAACATCTCCCAAAGATGATAACCTTATTAATAAAACTTTTTTTCTCATTACTACCTTTCTAGAAAAGCAGCTCCCACAACACCTGAAAAATCTCCCAGTGCTGCTTTTCTAAATTCAATCTTCGTTGCAGGTACAGGAAGAGAACGTGCTTTCGCTTTTTTTATAACTTTTTGATAAAAATAATCGACAGCATCAATTAATCCTCCGCCTAAAATTATAAGTTGCGGATTAATAAAGTTTATTATACTTGCAATACCGCCGGACAAGTATTCAGCAGCTTCATCTACACATTGAGTTACTAATTCGTCGCCCTGTTCAATAGCTTTATTAATCATGTGTGAAGTTATTGATTTGCCATTTTCCATGTAATCAAGGATTATTGAATATCTACCCTTTTTAAGTGCTCCTTCAATTCTTCTTTCAATAGCCGAGCGAGATGCATAGGCTTCCAAACAACCGTGAGCTCCGCATGAACAGGGACGCCCGTTTAAATCTACTATTATGTGCCCTATTTCTCCAGCCGTTCCGGTCGAACCTTTTATTATTTCACCTGATTTCACTATGGCAGAACCTACGCCGGTACCCACAAATATGCATACTACATCATTGTATCCTTTTGCCGCACCAAATTTTAACTCTCCTATTGCTGCAATCTCAACATCATTACCTAAAAATACAGGGAGATTATAATGCTCTTGGATTTTGTCTTTAATGTGTAGATCATAACAGTCAAGATTGGCAGCGGCTATTAAAATGCCATTTTTTCTATCTACCTGGCCTGCTGCACCAACTCCTATTGATGAAATTTCGTCTATTGATACGGTAGATTCCAAAAGTAATTCTTCTATTCCTTCAATTATTTTGCGAATTATATTTTTAGGCCCTTTGTCTTTTTTGGTTTTCTTTTTTACCCAATTCACAACATCACCTGTTTCTTTATTTACAAGTGCTATTAAAACCTTTGTTCCACCTAAATCAATTCCTATTGAATATTTCTTCATATAAACTTATTATATACGAAAAGTTATCATTAGTCTATAACAAAATTTGCTAAAATTTTACAAACACTTGAATTTAAAAAAATATCGTGCTAGCATCTTATTATATTAAAGGGATAGTGAGGTTCAAATTATGAAAAGCTCGACTCTGAGAAGATCAAATCTTTCAAAAGAAAAAATGGCAGTATTGGAAGCACTGTCTAAGTATAAACAAGAATCAGTTTACGATAATGCTCCAAGTGTTTATGTTCGCCCAAATAAAGAAAAGGAATTAGATCTGCTGTGGCAAAATTTTAAGATAAGCCAAAAATCCGAGAAATCACCAAGTGTGTACTTGGCTACGGGCTTTATTGCTGGTGCGGTAACTATGCTTTTGTTATCTGCAATTATCAGCTTTTCACTTAAAAATAATGATGTGAAAGTCCCCGCCAATAATCATAAAGTTCAAACTGAAAATGTTAATTTTTTGCCTGCAGATAATACTAATGTTAAGTCTTCAGAAACTTATACGGTCCAAAGTGGTGACACTGTTGAAAGTATTATGATAAGATTCTACGGTTCGTATAATCCTTCTAAAGCTAAAAAACTTCAAGATGTTAATAATTTGAATAATTTGAATAGTTTGCAAATTGGACAAAAATTGATTATTCCGATGGAATAAATTATTATATTCTTTACAATATATAAGGGGTGATATTTTGTATCCCCCTTATCCTTTTATTTGCCTAATTCATTAGCTTTTTTTGCGGTTTCTTCTATTACATTAAAAAATAATCTTTCAGAGTTTTCATTGTTCATTACGTTAACTCCGACAAATGTGCATCCTCCTTTCGTTGCAACATTGTTAATTAAATCGTTTACACTGATTTTGCCACGATCGAATATCATTTTTGCGGATCCAAGTGCAGTTTGGGTTGCTAACATAAGTGATTTGTCATAGTCAAGCCCTAAATGTTCACCTGCACGCGCTATGTCTTCAATTACTTTATAAAAAAAGGCGGGTCCTGAACCTGATATTGCTGTTACTATGTCCATTTGACTTTCTTTAACTTCAATGCATTTCCCTATATTAGATAATAATTTTGTTACGAATGATATATCTTCCTCAAATGCAAATTGCCCTTTGCATACTCCGCACATTCCCTCCAAAACTAATGCAGGTGTGTTAGGCATTACCCTAACTATTCTTGCATTGCCCAATATTTTTTCTATTTTAGACGTTTTAATACCGGCGGCTATTGATACTACAAGTTTCTCTGAAGTGATTTCATCTTTAATTTCTTCTAATATTTGAGTAACGTAATTGGGTTTTACTGCTAAGAAAATGACATCACTATCAATAGCAAGCATTCTATTATCTGTCAGAACAGGAATGCCTAAGCGTTCTTGAGCAAGCTCGGCAATCTCACAGTTTATCTCAGAACCCTTTATTTCGTATTTTTCGGTACAGCAAGATGTTAATATCCCTTTGATTATAGCACTTGCCATTTTTCCGCAGCCGATAAAACCTATCTTTTTGTTCATATTAGTTAACCTCGTTTCTTTTTATATTGACTAATCACTTTTTTTTATCTAACATAGAAATCATACGACAAATAAAATAAAAAAGGAATTAAAAAATGAGACGTACACTAGAAGGAACGAAAGTAAAAAGACAGCATGTAAGCGGATTTAGAGCAAGAATGGCAACTCCTGGTGGCAGAGAAGTTTTGAACAGACGCCGTGCTAAAGGTCGCCATAAGATTGCTATTACCGCAAAAGAACGTGCTTAAATCTTGCAAGTATATTTTTGGATATACCCCTAAATTTACATGAAAGGCGGATTTAAATGTTACCAAAACAATTCAGATTGAAAAGCAGATCCGCATTTAAGGCTACTTATAAAGTTAAAAATTCCATCCACGTTGGTGGAGTGACTTTGTTTGTTGGAATTGCTAAAAAAGATGATTTTCCGACAAAAGTCGGTTTTGTCGTTAGCAAAAAAGTGCATAAAAGAGCCGTAAAACGTAACAGACTAAAACGCCTGATGCGTGAAAGTTACAGGTTATTACTGAAAAAAAATGATTTGGGGAAATCTCAAAAATACATGTCATTGATATTTGTAGGAACAGAAAAAGCGTTGGGAAAAAATTTTAGTGAAATAAATATGGCTATTTCAAAACTTATTCAGAGGCTATAACTGTGCTTGAAGGTTTGTATACAGAGACAATATTAAATTTCCCGGAAATTCGTCCTTATCCAATACATCCACAAGAAACATCCGGTGTAGGATTAGGATCACAAGCGATTTACAGGTATTCATTGAAGGACTCTGATTATCCTATTTTAGTTTTAGTTGATAGTATTTCAGATAGTGCAGGTAATATAATTCCTTCAGGTCATTATGAGTTAGCATTATCGGATGAACGTAATTTTATGATTTTAATGCAAAGTAAAAAACCTGTAGCAATAATTCCTGTATTTAAAGTAGAAGAAGACAGTTCAGCATTTAGAAAAGATAAAGAATACGAAAAATTGGAGAAGAAACTGCAAAAAGAGCGAGAAAAAACTAATAAAAAACGAGCAAAAGTTGGTATGCCTCCCGATGAAGAAAAAATTAACATGAAAGCATCAATATATTACGTAAAAGATGGAAATTATTATCTTATAAAATATGAAAGAGGTGCCGTTCGCGCCTGGGGAGCTGTAAAAAGTAACTAGTAGAAACAAAATAATTTAGATACTTGATTTTTAGTTTTTAGCGTATAATAATTGGTTGTAGATTAATATCGCGGGGTGGAGCAGCCTGGTAGCTCGTCGGGCTCATAACCCGAAGGTCGTAGGTTCAAATCCTGCCCCCGCAACCATTTCGCTGGAAGTTTCAAACTTAGAAGCTTCCAGTTTTTTAGTCTTTTTAGGTTTTTCCAAAGACGTCCAAAACGGGTTAAT
>CALUQI010000013.1 GCA_944322875.1 Candidatus Gastranaerophilales bacterium | reverse complement strand
AAACCACAAAGATATAGAAGCATTCCGTCATTCAGAAAGCATTAAACGTACTAAAGTACGACGTCCTGACCTACTGTGTTAGTAAGATCGTGTGCTTTTCCAATTCCAAGCCCATCCTTTATGAATGAGTATGTTCCGTATGCCAATAATCCTATTGCGGAGCCTTTCGCTAATTTGTTTTTGGATAAAAGTGCACCCAGACCAAGCCCAAGCGGAATAATGTCGGATGTTAACATTGTTCCCAGACCTTTAAAATAGCCGATTGCAGAATTTATAAAACCTCGTAGTTGGTTGGATAATTCAAATTTGTATACCCAGTTTTGAAGGTTTATTTTACTCATACTCGGTTTGTCAACAGTTAACGTATTGTTTAAAAAATATTGTGCTGCTTTTGCATCTTTACTTTTCATGTTTATATCTGCTTGTATTTTCCCATATGTATGTGCATCTCTTGCAACAAGGTATAGGGCAACTGCGCCGGTGCCCTTTGCCAGATATTTACCACAATTTGATTTTATAGCATTTACTATATTCATTATTTTTTATCTTCTTTCTTTGGATTTTCTTTGGCATCAAATTCTTTTTTTACAACTTGGCCTGACATTTTTAATAAAATTTGGCTAGCTTGAAGTGCATCTTCTCCGTATCCTGAATCAGACTGTTGCATGTTTTGAAGCAGTTTAACCGTCAAATCGTCTCCGGTTACTGACCTTGTGTCAAGCATACCTAAAGCTATGAATCGGATTGGTTGGTATGGATCTTGCAGCATTTTATTTATTAACGCTGTTAACGCTTTGTCATCTTTTCGTGATTCGTCTTCCGTTAATCTTGCTGCAACTTCCTTGGCGCCCATTAATCTGATTTCTTTATCCTGACTGTTTAGATAGTTTTCTAAATTTTTTATATATTCATCTGTTAAAAGGACTATATCACGTTTTTCTTTCTTCTTCTTCTTTTCTTCTGTAGTTGTTGTATTGGTTGTATTTGTCGTATTTGTTGTGTTTGAATTATTTGAATTGCTTGAATTGTTTAAATTGTTTAAATCGTTTTTTGGGTTTGTTCCCCAATTGTTGGTATAGTACTGTGATGGATAGCACCCGGGGGATTGATATTGTGGTGCATTTACATTGTATACAGGGGCTCCTCCTGGTACACCTACTGATGGGTTAAATATTTGTATATTTACTCCTGAATAGTTAGGTACTTGAACATTTTGTGGCTGTTGCTGATATTGTGTTGTTGGTTGTTGCGGAACACAATTTCTTTGCATCATGACAGGTTGAGTCAATACTGGTTGCGCACTAACCGGTTGATTTGGTTTATATTGTTTTTCTACCTGATTTTGCATAATATTATTATCCACCTACTTAGTTATATAAAGTAGTTAAAAAATAAATTATTGCTTTTTTATTGCTTTTTTTAAGAAATGTTAAACGATTTTATTATATTGTTTGTAGGGTTATAATGTATGTATGGTAAGTAGTAAAGATAGTTATCATCTGTTTCAGCGTCCGGATAATTTGTGTAGGCTTTGCGGTTTATGTTGTCGTGTTGCAACTACCCAGTATCCCTCTGAAAAAGTGGTTACAATGGCTGAAAAAGGTGATCAGGGTGCGATTGATTTTTTGAGTGCTTTTGAGCCTTACAATTCTATTGATGAAGCTCGTCAAGTCTCAGCAGAAACTGTTGATAACATAATTCAAAGACTTAAAGAAGATGGAAATTATAAGGAAGATCAGATTACTTTCTACCGCTGCAGATATCTTGATGACAATAATTTATGCACAAGGTATCAAGATAGGTATACTTTATGCCGCCACTTCCCTGCTTCTCCTTGGGCTATTGTTCCTCCGGGATGCGGTTACGAAGGATGGCTTTTCACTAAACGGGAAGACATAAAACAAAAAATTCGTAAAGTTAAAGAGGAACTTTTGGAATTGCAGCTTCTTAAAAGTAAAACTAAGTCTGCTGATATCTTAATTAAAATATCTGCAGTTGAGAAAAAAATGTTACATTCTATTGAACTTTATAAAAAATATGGTTCTGAAAATTGGTAATTAGGCTTTTAGTTTTTCTGCTAATTTTTCTTTGTAAAATTCTGTATTAATATTTAACTTGTTTCCAATTTCTAACAGCATATTAACAAATTGTCTATCTTTTGTTCTTCGCGTTTTATTTAAACTGTCAATTATGTTCCATATTTTTTGGTATATTCGATTAAAATAGATGTTTTGAGCTTCAGAAATGTCTATTTCAAGTTCAAGTTTTTCAATATTATCGAATATTTCAAGTATTACTTCTGCTTGTTGGCTTTCAAAGCTTTGAGCTAATCTTGTTATATTTTGAAGAATCTTCTTTGCATATATTTTATTTGAAGATGTTTTATCCAAAACAATTCCCATTCTTTTTGCTTCATAGTTTATTTCAAATGCTTGTTGTAGTACTGTCGGATCTATGTATCCGGTTGAATGTTCTACAAGATCATTAAATTTGTGACTTAAGGTGTATGAAGCAGAAATTTTGAATTCGTCCGGAATTGATAGTCCAAGATTTTGCATATGATATATTGAACCCTTTCCTTCTTCATACATGTCTTTATAGGTTTGTGCAAACTTTTCAAGTTTGCCTTTTAACATTATTTGAAGAATCTTTCTTCTTTCTTCTATGAATATATCTTTTAGTGTGAAATATTCTTTTCCAAAGTTTTCGTCAAGTGCACGTATAGTCTCAGTTAAAGGATTAAGCATGAATATTTTAATTAATTCATCGCGCATTTGCATGTAGTCATCTTCGTCAGAAAATGTTTTAATAGCACAGTGAAAATCCCCGCCTGAAAATTGGACAAGCGCAAAAACTTCATTTACACTTTCAAGTGTAATTCTTGATTTTATTTCTATGTGTCCGACTATAAATGCTGAATTGCCTTTTTGAACTTTTTGATAGTCAAACCTTTTAATTTTATAGCAGTAAACGTTTTCTTCATCCTCAAAATCTTGATATAATGAAGAAATTGCCCATAAACTGGCTATCTGTTTTGTTGTAACTACTGAGGGTTTTACAAATCTTTCATAAATATCTTTCCCTGTTCCGTATTCTGATATGTTGCTCTTGGCTTCTGAAAGTATTTCAAGAAATTTCTTTTCAAAGTTATCCTTTGTAAAGTATGCTGCCAACTGCATCGCTCTGGCTGCATATTTCATTATCTGTACGGTTTCGATACCGGAGATCTCTGAGAAAAACCATCCGCAACTTGTATACATCAAAAGGGCTTGGCGTTGTATTTCCAATAACTTCATTCCCTTAACTTTTTCATCATTGCTCAAGTTGGGTTTAAAATATTTGTTTTGAAAGCTTTTAATTGTGGATTCTGAACGGGAAAGTATAACATCAATGTAATTATTCCTTACATCCCAAATATCAGTGTTAAAATATTTTATACCTTCTTTTTCATAGATTTTAATCAATTCGTCCCTAAGATAATCCAAAGCTTCACGAAGAGGTTTTCTCCATTTTTGGTTCCAGCCTGGATGACCACCTGTAGAACAACCGCAATCCTCGCACCATCTGCCTACCCCGTGAAAACAACTCCAAGATGATGATTGTTTTATATCTACTTCATAGTCACTTCTGTACTTATCTAAATATGCTCCGTAATTCGTTATTTCAAATCCCTCATCTTCCGCACGTATTTTTAGAATATATGCAAGTGCCATGTCGCCAAACTTGGTGTGATGTCCGTAACTTTCACCATCTGTTGCGATATTGACTAATTGTGGATAATTTCTTGTGTCAGAAACTCCTTCCTTTAAACGTTTTATGAACTTGTTCCCATCCTTGAGTAGTTCATCAAAAGCTACAGATTTAGAGATTGCACCGTCATAGAAAAATAAATCTATGAATTTCCCGGGTGCTGATTTTATATTATACCTGTATGACCTTGCAGGGTCAATGTTACCCCAGCTTACATCTGTCCATTCTTTATCGCTGTTTTTTTTGATTTTTGACGCCTGATAAGGTGATAATATGGTGAACTTTATACCGTTTTCTTCTAATATCCTTAAAGTATCATCATCTACAGCTGTTTCGGCAAGCCACATCCCTTCCGGTTTTCTCCCAAATCGGTATTCAAAATCTCGTATGCCCCATTTTATCTGCGTTTGTTTATCTTGTTCGTTCGCTAAGGGCATTATTATGTGATTATATACTTGGGCGATTGCATTACCGTGTCCGTTGTTTGTGTCGATACTATCTATATCCGCTTTTATTATCCGTTCGTATGTTAATGGTGCATTATGTTCTAACCAGGAAAGTAATGTTGGCCCAAAATTGAAACTCATTAGTTCGTAGTTATTTACAACGTCAAGTATGCGGTTTCTGTTGTCCACCACTTTTGATACCGAATTAGGATTATAGCATTCTTTAGTTATTCTCTCGTTCCAATCATGGAAAGGTAATGCACTGTCTTGTAATTCTATCGCTTCTAACCATGGATTCTCCCGTGGTGGTTGATAAAAATGACCGTGGATTGTCAAAAATTTCTTGTTAACTGCCATACTTAACTCCGTATTGTTTTTTTATTTTTTGGTTTCATCTTTTGATTTTTGTGTCGAAATTACCGTGAATTTCTCTGCATCCATCCATACATCACCAAGTGCTGTAGAAAATATTTTGCCGCTGAATTCTATTTCATCCCCTGCATTTAGGTCAATGTGCTTTTCGGCTTCCGATCTTTTTAAGAAAACTTTCATTTCTGATAGTGGAATATTATGATCTTGTACGTCATCTCGTTGTATTAGAAAAGTTATATATTCTTCTGAATTCCTCATTGCAGGTGCATAATCAAGACCTAGTGTTGAAAATTTGTCAAACTTGCCTCTTACTGTTACACTCTTGTTTAGATATTTGTTAGGTGCTGCAACCATATCAAGCGCATTTACTTGTGTATATTTTACTGCAGGATGTTGTTGAATTTGCGCTTGTTTTATTTCTATTGTCTGGTTTTGGGCATAACTTTGTCCTGAAATAACCAATGTACCAACTATTAATAGCAAAAATACTTTAAATTTTGAATTCATGATTTATATCCCCTTCTCTTCAATAGTATATTATCACAATATTTGTTTTTTGGTAACTACCCACATATAGATTTTTAATATTTGTTGTTTTTATTTTCTCTTTGTGGTAAGCTTATTGTGTGTGGCTGAAATTAAATAGGCTTATACTAAAAAGGAGAAATGTTATGACAACAAAAGAATTTTTTACAAATTCGGAAGAATTGAAAAAAATGATGTCTGCTGCTCGTGCAACAATTACGGCACCATTTTTCGGAAACAATGTTGAAGAGGTTAAATCAGTTTCTGAAGCTTACAAATTAGCTAAATCAAGCCCAGGTACTATTGAACTTACAGGCATGCCCGTATACAAACCTGAAAAAATAGGTTTGCCTCAAGGTGCTAATCAATTATTATTTAATGATGGTACTGTTGTAGGCCGTTGTGCTGCTGCAAGAAAAATCGTTGGTGAACCTAATTGCGATTTAAAATATTTATTACCGATTATCCGTGAAGCTATTTATCAAACTCGTGATAAGTTGATGTACAAAACAGAAGTAGTTGTCGGACTTGAAGAAGACTTCATGGTAAAAGCTCATTTGATGATTCCCGAAGGATTCGAAAATATTATGTATTCTTGGATGTTAAATTTCCAATACATTAATGAAGCTTATGCAGATATGTATGCTAACTCAAGAGAATTACCTGATGGTGATATTTATGTATTTTCTGATCCGGATTGGTCTCATCCTGATTTCCCTTACGGATTGACATTCTTTGATCCTGAACACAACTGTGCTTGTATTTTAGGTATGAGATATTTCGGGGAACATAAAAAAGGTACATTAACTCTTGCTTGGGGTTGTGCTGCTCGCAATGGTTATGCTTCTTGTCACGGTGGTATGAAACGTTATAATCTGGATAACGGTAAATCTTTCCAAGTTGCTGTTTTCGGACTGTCAGGTTCCGGTAAATCTACAATTACCCACGCAAAACACAACAATAAGTATAATATCACTGTTCTTCATGATGATGCATTTATCATTAATGTTCATGATAAGTATACAATTGCTTTGGAACCTGCTTACTTTGATAAAACAGCAGACTATCCTATTGGCTGCGATGACAATAAATATATTTTGACACAACAAAATGCAGGTGCTATTCAATTGGCTGATGGTAAGGTCGTTTCTGTTACTGAAGATATCAGAAACGGTAATGGCCGTGCTGTTAAGTCAAAATTGTGGTCACCAAACAGAGTTGACAGAATTGATCAGCCTATTAATGCTATTTTCTGGTTGATGAAAGATCCTACAATTCCTCCAGTATTGAAATTGTCCGGCGCTTCTTTAGGTTCTGCTATGGGTGCAACTCTTGCTACAAAACGTTCTTCTGCTGAAAGATTGGCTGCCGGTGTTGACCCTAACGCTTTGGTTGTTGAACCTTATGCTAATCCGTTCAGAGTTTATCCATTGGAAGTTGACTATACAAGATTTAAACAATTAATTGCTGATGGCGTTGATTGTTATATCTTGAATACTGGTGAATTTATGGGTACTAAAGTTCAACCTAAGCATACTTTGGGTATTATTGAAGCTATCGTTGAAGGCAGTGCTAAATTCCATAAATGGGAAAACTTCTCTGATATAGAAATTATGGATATAGATGGATTTGATGCTTCGTTCTCTAATAAAGAATATGCAAACCAATTTGTTGCTCGTATGAACGACAGAATTGAATTTGTTAAATCCAGAGAAACTGAAAAAGCCGGTATCGATAAGTTGCCTGCTGACGCTCTGGAAGCATTACAATCTGTTGTTAAGGAAGCTACTGCACTAGCTAGTGTTTAGAAGCTGATTAATATCAGTTCAAGCATAAAAAAAGAGCCTTGAAAAAGGCTCTTTTTTTTATGCTTGTGTGAAACTATTCAATTTCAATAACGCCAACAGGGCAAGAATCAGCAGCTTCTTTTACACAATCCATGTTGTCAGCTACTGCTGCTTGGTTAACTGTTGCTACGTCTTCTACTTTGAATACTGCGTCGCAAATTGATTCGCAAGCTCCGCATCCGATGCATCCGTCATTAATTTTTACTGTCATTTCATTTTCTCCTTACTTGTTTTTTACTTGTGAAATTTATTTCACGCACTTCATTATAATATAAACAAATTAAAATATCCACTCTTTTATAATTTTTGAAACATTATCAAATCCGTTCATCATACCTAGGTTTTTATTTGGTGTGTTCCTGTTATATATTAGTACAGGAACCATTTCTCGCGTGTGATCTGTTCCATGAACTGTGGGATCACATCCATGGTCTGCCGTTATTATTAGCAGATCTTCGTTGTGTATCTCTTTTATCATTGTACCAATATATTTATCAATTTCCTCCAACGCTTTACCATAACCTTTTGCATCATTTCTATGACCGTATAGCATATCTGTATCTACTAAATTTGTGAAAATGAGTGTCGGTTCACCAAATTCTTTGTTTTCATATGCTATTTCTTTTAAGTTTAGTTCATTTCTTATTGCCTTCAAGGTTAGTTCTAAACCCTCTTTGTTGCTGCCGGTGTGTATTGCATGTGTTATTCCCTTTTTAGCAAAAATGTCTTCTATTTTGCCTATCCCAATTACTTTCCCGCCGTAATCTTTTATTTCATCAAGAAGTGTATATTTAGGTGCCATTGAGTAATCTCGTCTATCTTTCGAAATTCTTGTTGGTTTGCCGTTGATGATTTTGTAGGGCCTTGCAATTACTCTTGATACATTGTAATTGCCTTCATCAAGAATATTACGTGCAATTTCACACCATTTGTATAGTGTTTCCAGCGGGATTATATCTGTGTCAACTGCAATTTGATAGACACTGTCTGCTGAAGTGTATACTATAGGAAATTTTGTCTTCTGATGTTCTTCATTTAATTCTTCTATTATTGCGGTTCCGCTTGCTGGAATGTTTGCTAGTACCCCTCCACAATTTGTTTCTTTTATGAATTTTTTGATTAATTCTTGTGGAAAACCTTTAGGAAACGTTGCAAAAGGCTTTTCCGATACTAACCCTGCTATCTCCCAGTGCCCTGTCGTGGTGTCTTTGCCCTTTGATTTCTCCGTCATGATTCCGTAGCTCGCGATGGGGGCCTTTGTTGGGTTTATACCTTTTAAATTGTCAATGTTGCCAAGACCCATCTGCTCCATATTTGGTAGGTGTAATCCGTTATTATATTCACAAACGTTTTTTAATGTGTTTCATTCCGGTATGTCGTTAAATTCTCTGCAGTCAGGCATTGCTCCGACTCCCATAGAATCTATTACTATTACTATTGCTCGTTTCATTGTTTCCCCTTTTTCTTGATTATAGCATAAAACTTATTCTGCTATATTGATTATGCTATATGCGTTAAAATCTATTGAGCCAAATATTATTTTTACTTGTTTTTCTCCATTTTCTATTAGTCTTACAAAATGTACATTATCTTCATTAAAATCATCTTGTGTCTCTTGTGCCGGAATCTCTGCTATCATGTAGTGTGCTTGGTAAAACTTTAAATATGGTTTGCCATTGCGTTTTTCTCCTATTACTTGATAGTGACCCGTTGGTAAAACTACGTTGTCCGAAAATTTTAAATCGGCTGGTATGCATAGTATGGGTAATTCATCTTTGGTATCTTTTAAAAATTCGGTTTCGTTGCTTTGATGAAATTCATTGCCTTTGGGAATGTTTTTATCTCTTTTTTTGCGCTTTTTTAACTTGCTTTCAAGTGCCTTATCAAATTCTTCATCGCTTACTGCCTTTTGACCGTATACGTTTTGATCTCCAAAATGATCCCATAAATCGCTCTCTGCAATACTTACGTTGCCTGTGAAAAATATTGTTGCAAAAATTATTGTAATTAATTTTTTCATATTATTATAATAATGTTTTTTTTTTTATATGTAAACCAGTCATTTGCTGTAAATAAAAAATCGCCATTGGCGATTTAAATACAAGGAAATTACGAAATGTACTCGGATAATATTTCACTTCCGGTTAATTTCATTTTTTTTAGTGCTCTCAATTCTGTTTGTCTTATACACTCCTTTGTTACACCATATATACTGCCTATTTCTTCTAAGGTCATTCTTGTTGTATCACCTAGACCGTATCTCATTTTTACTACTTCTTGTTCCCTCTCTTTTAGTGTTGATACTACAAACTCTATGTCTGTTCTGAGATTCTCAAGTTCTACATTCTTGTATACTGAACTCTTTTCATCTGCTAATATATCAGCTACATCAAAGTCTTTGCCGTCTGCTTTTTCTATACCGCTCTCTATCGAGATTGTCTTGCTGTATGCTGATAAAAATGTGTCTATTTTTTCCGCCGGAATATTCATTCTTTTGGCTACTTCTTCTGTTTTTACATGTGTTTGGGTTTGTTTCTCTATTTCTGATTTTATTTTTGAAAATTTTGAGAGGGTCTCTTGTATGTATACAGGAATTTTCATGCAGTGTGATTGCTCTGATATTGCCTTGAACATTGATTGTTTTATCCACCAGCTTGCATATGTCGCAAATTTGTAGCCTAATTTGTAGTTGAATTTCTCTGCTGCTATCATTAATCCTAAATTCCCCTCTTGTATTAAGTCTATTAGAGGAATATTGGAGGTGTGTATTGCTTTTTTGGCTATTGTTATTACAAGTTTTAAATTGGATTGGATTAATTTTATTTTTGCTGCTTGATCTCCTGTACTTGCTTTTTTTGCTAACTCCCGTTCTTCTTTGATATTTAATGTCGGAAAATTAGATATTTCCTTTATGTAGTTTGTCAGTATACTGTCACTTTCGGCTTGTAAAACTTCTTGTTTGGCCGGATTTGAAAATTTCTTGATTTTTTTCATCTCAATCGGCATGTTTTTTTTCATTCTAAACTCCTCTTCTTTACACGCGTTAATTCATTACACTTATCATACTAGTATATACAAAGTATATACCACAATATATACTTTGTATAACATGTCTGTTAAGTATTATTAAGACGATTCCTCTTGTACTCTTAAAAAATAAGATTTTACCTTATTTTTATTGTAATATTGTGTTGAGGTATTTGTTATGAAAAAGAGAATTTTAATAGTTTTGGGAGTTTTGTTGTTAACAGCTTTAACTTCGGTTGTTGTGTATGCAAATTTTTTACAAGAAAAAAAACATAAACCATCTGATTATAATATTGGAATAAAATATGAAGAGGCTTTTCAGTCGCAAAAACCCATGTTGGCTTTGTTTTATGTTGATTGGTGTGGATATTGTCTCAGATTTATGCCCAAATTCAAAACTGTAAGTAAGTTATATAAAGACAAATATAACGTTGTTATGCTAAATGCCGAGGATCCTGCAAATTCCTCTTTAGTTGAAGATGTCGTGCTTTCTGGGTTTCCCACTTTATATATCATTGATCCTAAATATGACAATAGAGTTTTGATTAATAATGGAATATATTCTGATTTGAAAAAACTAAGAGTTGAATTAGATCGTTATTTAAGAATAAGAAATTTACTTGATCTTGTTCCGGTAAATTAATTGTTAAATTATGTAAAATTTGAGAATAAATGTTAGCAATTTTTGCAAGATGTGGGACTTTATAATAGTATAAAGCTCTCTCTTCTTATTAAACGGATAGGCCTTGAATATTACAAGGTCTTTTTTTTATGTTTAAAATGTTATTTGATTTTATTTTTTTAAATTTATTTGTGATAAAATTTTTTTATGAAAGATGTTCAAAACTTAGAGGATACAAGGCAAGTAGACATACAAAAGGTTGGGATTAAACATTTGGAGATGCCTTTAATTATTCAAAGAAAAAATAATTCCAATCAAATTGTTTGTGCCAAAGCAAGGGTGAGTGTGTCTTTGCCTCAAAAATATAAAGGTACTCATATGTCTCGTTTTGTTGAAGTTTTAAATGAATGGAAAACAAAAGATCTTCTGGGTGTCGATATTAAAGGTTGTCTTGAAAAAATTATAAAAAAACTTCATGCTGAAAGCGGCGAACTGGAATTTAAATTTAAGTATTTTATAGATAAAGTTGCTCCGGTGTCAGGTTTGACGTCGCCAATGAGTTACGAGTGTACTTTTGAAGGAAAGCTTGATAAAGATCAATATAAATTTATTTTAGGAGTTGTTGTTCCTGTTACTACTCTTTGTCCTTGCTCAAAAGAGATTTCAGAAAACGGTGCTCATAATCAACGTGCTTATGTTTCTGTTAAAGTATCTTATGATGAGAGTGACCATATTTGGCTTGAAGATTTGGTCGACCTTGTTGAGAGTTGCTCGTCTTGTCCTGTTTATCCCCTGTTAAAACGTATGGATGAAAAGTTTGTAACAGAAAAAGCTTGGGACAATCCTAAATTTGTAGAAGATGTTTTGCGGGATGTTGTTGTTAAACTTAGGAAAAATCCTGTCATCAATTCATTTGAAGTTGAATGCGAGGCCTTTGAAAGTATTCATAATCACTCAGCTTGGGCTTATCAAAAGGAAGAATGATTATTTCTGTTTTGCTAGTTTATTGGCAAGTTTTGTCTCAAGTTTTCCATTTAAAGTTTTGCTCACTTTTTGCAACTTTCTACCTATCAGTTCCATGTTTTCTGTCCAGACGAAATACTTTTTAACATATTTATCAGCTTTTTCATAGTCTTCATCAATCTGTATACGGATTATTTCGGTGAGCATATCTTTCGCTGCTGGAACTACTTTGTCAATATTAACATGAATTTTCCCATCGATAATATTATAAGCTCCTTTTTGCGACATGTAGTAGTTTTGCATAACTGTGCGAACTCGATGTGCTTGACTTAGTGTAGGTTTTGATTTTAAAAAGTTATCAGCTATAACCGTAACAATTATTTGTTTCCGCTGCTCTTGTGTGTACATGCCGAGTTCTGTTAACAGATCAACAAAAGCCAATGCAGCCATGTCAGCTTTATTTTCTTCAATAATATTTCTATATTTGCCGAGTTTTTCGCAGCCTTTTTTAGGGCCTAGAGAATGTGCATTTTCATGCCCGATAGTAAACCAATGATCTGCTTCATCAAGGTAATATTGGTGTTGTTCTTTGTCTAAAATGGCATCTAGCCTTTTTTGAAGTTTTTTCTTGTCACTTATAAATCTGATTTGCCTATGATATACGTTACGTCGGCCTCCTCCTATTTGTAACGAGGGTTTGTCGTCATTGGGAAGGTTCTCTGCAAGTGTTATACCCCCTCTATATGCTCCTACATCTCCTGCAGCTTGTATCATGTCTACATCAACCATGGTTTGTTTAGTATCTTTATCAGGTGTGATGTTTTGTTCATATTCGTTATTGTAGGGCATGTTTTTGGCTAACTCCGGAAGATATTTTTTTATTTCCATAAGAGCTTCAGTCCCTTTTTTATTTACTATACCAACTCTGCCTCCTAGAAAATCTTTCGGTGTTGGGGTTATTTTGTGTTTTTCAAGTAGTTGCTTTAGTTCAGGGTTTTCCATAATTGTTCCGGTCATTTCATCTTCATAATTCTCTCTTGTTATTGTGAATTCAAGAGGTGTATCCTGTAGTGTTGCCCATTTTTTATCTGCAAAAGCATCAAATGTGGGATCTGCTGTTCGTAAAGCTTTCGCTTGTAAGACCAAGTATTCGTTGAAATCTTCATTGGTTGAAACTTCCGCTGCTTTTTCAAGCTCGTCTGCTATTAAGCTGCATTCTTTACTGAATTTATCTACATAATCTATACCTACAAGGTATTGCCCGCTTCTTTCTACTACTGAACGTTGGCTTAGTATTTTTTTTACATCTTCAAACTTGTTTTGTTTAAGCATTTCACTCAATATATTGTGGAATTCTTCTTTCGAGAGATCTTCTGGATAAACACCTTTTCCCGGTAATTCTTTTATCCCTTTTGCAAGATTAATTTTCTTGGACATTGTATCTATTGCATTCATGCCTTTTTGTGCATCAAAAAGTATTTTGGTTAATTTTGCCCGTTCGTTGCCTTTTTTTATCTCTTTTTTTAAGTATTCGTTGAATTCAAGATTGTGATGACAATCAAGTTGCATATTTATTGTTTCGATTATATTAGCTGCTTTTACAAGGTGTATAAGTGCCTTTTTGTCACCTTCTGCCAGATTGGTATATTCTGGAGCATCTGCGCTTAAAAATTTTTTTGTTGTAAGGTAATTCTTGCTTGTGCGCTTCCTTAATTCTTCCAGGGATAGATTTAATTTAAACTCTTGCATATTAAACTCCTTTTTGTCATTATAGCATCGTTTTTTTTATTTCTGCAATAAGTTATTTGAAGTAATTATGTTATTATCATTAATCTTTATTCCAGCTATTTGTGATAGGTTTCTCCTTTGATTATTTTAAATGCACGGTATATTTGTTCCACCAAAATTAATCTTGTGAATTGATGCAGAAATGTCATTTTGGAAAGACTTAGTTTGAAATCGGCATTTGCGGAAACTTTTTTAGATATTCCACAAGAAGATCCGATTATGAAGATTATTTCCGGAATCCCTTCATTTATTATTGTTTCTATTTTTTTTGCTAAATCCTCAGATGATAACAACTCTCCTTGAATCTCAAGTGTTATAACGTAAGATTGCGGCTTAATATGAGAAAGTATTTTTTCTCCTTCTTGTTCAAGAATTCGTTCTTTTAGGTTAGTATCTTTAATTTCAATCGCAGGAAGTTCTATTATTTCGATACTGGCATATGGATTTAACCGTTTTAAAAATTCGTTAATTCCTTCTTTTAAAAATTTTTCTTTTATTTTACCAAGTGCAATAATTTTAATTTTCATTTTTTTCAATATATATAGATTGAGAAGGAAATGCAAAATCAATACCTTCTGCCCTAAATTTTTCTATTATGTCTAGAATTACATCAGATTTAATTTTAATGAATTCGTTATAATTGTTTGTTTTAACGTATGCGAAAAGTTTTATATTTATAGAACTTTCAGCAAGTTCGTCTATAACTACTATGGAATCTTTATGGAGTCTTTTATCGAAATCACAAGTTTCTTTTATTATTTCAATTGCTCTTGTAAGTTTTTGGCTGTTTGTAGAATAAGTAACTCCAAAAACTTCACAAATTCTGCGTCTGTGTGCTTTTGAAATATTGGTAATCACTGCAGCTGATATGTTATTATTAGGGATTGTAACTACAAAATCATCAAGAGTTCTGATCTTTGTCGATAACAAATTTATATCTTCAACGGTACCTTCAACGTCTCCTATTTTTATGTAATCTCCGAGTTTGTATATTTTGTCGGCAATTATTGCTAAAGTCCCAAAAAAATCAGCAATTGTTTGTTGTGCAGCGAATCCGACAGCTAAACCTGTTATCCCAAATCCTGCAATAAGAGAAGTTATTGAATATCCGTTGCTTTGTAAGAATGATGCTATAACAACGAACAAAATAATAAACTTGATTATTCTGTCAAGTATCGGTATTAGATGTATAGACAGCACTGAAGAATCAGTTTTCATGGAATGCTCTTTAAGTTTTTTAATAAAAAGATCAGTTATTTTGAATAGAATGACGGTTAT
This sequence comes from Candidatus Gastranaerophilales bacterium, assembly GCA_944322875.1. GTDB lineage: Bacteria > Cyanobacteriota > Vampirovibrionia > Gastranaerophilales > Gastranaerophilaceae > SIG32. The sequence continues at coordinate 13,118 of CALUQI010000013.1, read as the reverse complement.
AATAACATTAAGTAGTAAACTTAATACAAACCCGAATTTAAGTGTTTTAAAAGTAATTTCAATTTTATCAGCCGTAGCAATAATTTGGTCTATCATAACAAATTTAACTCCTAAAATAGCGGAAGACGGGACTCGAACCCGCGACGTCAACCTTGGGAAGGTTGCATTCTACCACTGAATTACTTCCGCATAGTTTTATTTTAGCACAAATATCTGTTTAAAAACAACAAATAAAAAAACACCCAATACTGAGTGTTTTATTAGCGGAAGACGAGATTCGAACTCGCAACAACCTGCTTGGAAGGCAGGGACTCTACCATTGAGTTACTTCCGCACACCCCCTATACTAAGATAAAAGTAAAAAAAATGCAAGAGTTTTTCTTAATACCAAAGAATTAATTACTAAATATTATTAAATACTTATAAAAAGTATTCCCTTGGAGGGTGAAAAGTACTGAAAAAAAAGTTATCATGTATCTGTAAGCTCATTATATTCCAGGCACTTTTTCGGGGTTGCGACAAGATTTTTTCTTTAGCGGTTTGGTTTAAAATATTTTGGGCTTACGCTTTTTTATTGCCTTTTGTGTGTTGCATAACTATGCTTTTTGAGTTATAATCTCTCAAAGAAAAGGAGTGTTTTATGACCACAGAAGTGAAAGCAAGCCATATTCTGGTTAAAACGGAAGAAGAAGCTAAAAATTTATACGATGAAATATTGAATGGTAAATCATTTGCACAAGCAGCTAAAGAATACTCTTTGTGTCCATCAGGTTTCTCAGGCGGTGATTTAGGTTATTTTGGCCGTGGTATGATGGTGAAACCATTTGAAGATGCTGCTTTCAGCATGGAAATAGGTGAAGTTTCAAAACCTATTCAAACTCAATTTGGTTGGCATTTAATTCAACTCAATGATAAAAAATAATGGATGATGTTCTTGCGATATTGAGAGAATTCATGGTCGAGCAAAAAATCGACTACCTGCTGGTAAATTCCACAAATCAGTTTTTAGTGGAATATAACGTATTGGCAGAGAATTCTCGTTTTCATTTGACCGGCTTTACGGGTTCCACGGGTGATGCTTTAGTTTCGCCTAACGAGGTTTTTTTGTTTGTGGACGGTCGTTATCACATCCAAGCTGATTTAGAAGTTAATCATGATTTTGTCACTGTTATAAAGCTTCAACCGGGTGAATATTTTATTGATTCTTTAATTAAACATATTCCTGAGGATGCTACTTTGGGACTTTTTTCCAAAAAAAATTCTCAACACACTGTTGAAAAGATATATAAGAAAAGAAAAGTAAAACTTTTACCGGCGGATCCACTTGATTTTTTTAAATCTGCCGTTAAGACGGAAATTGTTCCGGTAGATATGAAATATACAGGTTTATCCAGTGAAGAAAAGATAAAAAAAATCGTTTTAGATGATGATGAAGCTATATTATTAACCAATCAGGAAGAAGTTTCTTACTTGTTTAATTTGCGTGATTATACTTTACCGTTTTCTTCAAAAATAAAAGCTAAAGCTGTTGTATTAAAAGAAAAAGCTTTGCTTTTTGAGGCTGATAAATTAGATAGTTTTGAGGAATTCATAAAAAATCTCGACAAAAAAATATATGTTGATAAAGCTTCCATAAATGCATATGATTACGCTTTGGTAAAAGATAGGGCAGAAGAAATGATACAAAGTCCTGTGAAATTGATGAAGTCAATTAAGACCGAGGCAGAAATTGCTCATTACAAAACTGCATTTCAGAAAACAGATACTGTAATGATGAATGTTAGGAATTACATAGAATCTAACGAAGGGATTTCAGAGTTTGATATAGCAAGGAAATTAGAACAAGAGTTTATGATTCAAGGGGCTTTGAGTTTAAGTTTCAACTCAATTGTTGCTAAAGATGGAAATTCAGCTTTGGCGCATTATTCAAAATCCTCTTCAAAAGAGTTTATTGAAGAAGGAAGTCTTATTCTGATAGATTGCGGTGCATATTTTGCCGGAGGTTTGGCAACAGATATAACCAGAGTTTTTGTAAAAGGTAAGCCTGACCCGTTACAAAAGTTGATTTATACGACGGTTTTGAGATCATTTTTGCATGCTTATAATACCGAATTATTTAACGGAATTACAGGATATGAAATTGATTTGAGAACAAGAAATTTTCTGAAAGAAAATGCTGTAGAGGGATTTGTATTTAATCATGGGCTCGGTCATGGAATTGGAATAAGTGTACATGAAGCTCCGCCCAATTTGGGGCAAAGTTCTATTGCACAATGCCCCCTGGAAAATAACATGTGTTTTACAATAGAGCCGGGATTATATAATTCAAAATATTTTGGCGTTCGTTTGGAAAATTCTTGCTATATTAATGACGGAAAAATAAATTCATTTGTTAAAATGCCTTATGAATCAAAACTTATTGATTATTCTTTGATGACAGCTGAAGAAAAAAAATGGCTGGAAGAGTTTGGAGTAATATGATGGAAATAACAAGTTTAAATAATCCTTTGGTTAAAGATATTGTTAAGCTACAACATAGGAAAAAAAATACTAATAAAATTTTACTGGAAGGATATAAAGTTATATATGAAGCCTTTGCATCAGGAATTGATATAGATTGTGTTTTCGTAACGTCCGAAAAAGCGGAAGAATATGATTTTGTGTCAGATAAAATCATTTTGACAACAAGAGCTGTTTTAAAGAAAATTTCAACAACTGAGACTGCTCCTGAGGCTGTAGGTGTTGGTATAAAAAGACAGTTTGATAAAGATATTTTAAAAACCTCGCAACGCGTGCTTTTATTGGAAAATATAAAAGACCCCGGTAATTTAGGTACTATATTGCGTACAGCTGCTGCGTTTAATGTTGATGCTATAATTTTGTATGGTGGTGATAGTGTTGATTTGTATAACCCTAAAACTATAAGATCTTCTGTCGGTAATCTGTGGAAAATTCCTGTGTTTGAAGTTCGAGAAATTACTGAACTGAATTCTTTATTTGAAAATTTTACAAGAATCGCCACATTGCCAAGGTCCAAAAATTATTTGAAAGACTATCGAGTCAAGTTTCCGTGTCTTGTTATGTTTGGATCAGAAGCCGAAGGATTGAGTGAAGAATTAGTGGATTTTAGTACTGATGATTTAAAAATTGAAATGTCTGAAGATGTGGAATCTCTTAATTTAAGTGTGTCTTGCGCTGTTGTTTTGTATAAGTTGTTTTTATAGTAGTATATTTATATGGAAATTTCTGAAGTAAAAAAGATATGGGCTGACGTAAAAACGGAATTGAAGGATTTATTACCTGCGTATGTTTATGATACGTGGATTGTTTCTTTAGAGGCTACAGGGTATGATAATGATATTTTTTCACTTTTAACCGTTCATCAAATGGCAGTTGAGATTATTCGAAAAAGTCACTATGCACAAATTAAGTCTGCTTTGGAAAAAATACTGGGCAAAGAAACCGATTTTTCAATAAGTTATGATCCTGATTTAGCTGAAAAGTACAAAAAAGAAAAACAAAAAGAAAAATCCAAGGTAAAAAAAGATGAAGATAATTCAAGTTCTAAAACGATGGATAATCTTTTTCAAATGCAGTCATTTTCTAATCTGAATTTGAAATACAAATTTGAAAATTTTGTGGTTGGAGAAAATAGCAGATTTGCTCATGCAGCGGCTTTGGCCGTTGCACAAAATCCTGCAAAAAAGTACAACCCGCTTTTTATATACGGTGCTTCAGGGTTGGGAAAAACACATTTAATGCAAGCTATCGGACATTACACAATATTTAATAAACCCAAGTTGAAAGTACGTTATATAAAGACTGAAGAGTATGTAAATGAACTAATAAAAAATTTACAAAATGGCGGTGAACGTAATTCAAGAATGGAAAAGTTTCGTCAAAAGTACAGGAATATTGATGTGCTTTTGATTGATGATATCCAGTTTTTAGAATCGAAAACTTATACTATGGAAGAGATATTCCATACTTTTGATACATTACATAATAATAATAAACAAATAGTAATAACATCCGATAGGCTGCCAAAAGATATTCCGACACTTACGGACAGGTTAAGAACAAGGTTTGAAATGGGATTAGTGGTTGATATTACTCCACCTGACTTTGAAACACGTGTTGCTATCTTGAAGAATTTAGCCGAACAGATTTCTATGAAAATTGATTTTGATGTATTTGAATATATAGCAAATAATTTTGAAAACAATGTTAGAGAGTTAGAAGGAGCTTTTAATAAAGTTAGTGCGTATGCCGATATTGAAAAAGTTGATGTTACTTTAGAATATGCTAAGAAAGTTTTAAATTGCGATGCCGTCAAAAAAACAATATCTATCGATAATATAGCAAAAATTGTGGCGGATTATTTTAATGTAACTGTGTCTGATTTTAAAAGTACTTCACGTAATCAGAAGGTCTCAAGTGCCAGACATATCGCAGTTTATCTTGCAAGAGAGATTACCGGCAAAAGTTTTGAGAGTATTGCTGATTATTTCAATAAAAAACATACGACTATGCTTTATTCTTATGAAAAAATTAAAGAAGATATAAAAGTTAATAAAGAACTTGCAAGATCAATATCTGACATAAAAAAGGAATTGAAGGGTTGATTTATGTATGATTATATAAAAGGAACTTTAGCTAGTAAATATTGTAGTAGTAAAGGATTTTTTGCAACTGTCGAAACGTGTGGAATAGGTTACATGTTGAGTATAACAAGTAGAGATTATGGTGATTTGTGCTCGCTTGATGAGAACATAAAGCTTTATACTGTCCTTATACATAAAGAAGATAAGATGCTGCTTTGCGGTTTTTTAAAAAAAGAAGATAGAGATATATTCAATATATTAACATCAGTTTCCGGAGTAGGAAGTAAAATGGCACTTACGTTGTTGGATGAGTTTCCTTCTTCGGAGCTCATTGGATTTGTTATAGACGGTAATTACAATGCCCTTAAAAGAGCTAAAGGTGTCGGTCAAAAACTTGCACAAAAGATTATTCTTGAATTGAAAGATAAATTAATGAATTATCAAGAATTAGAACCGATTACTGTAGTTCAGTCTGAAAAATTTAATGATTCTCGTGTCTTTGAGGATGCGCAAACGGTACTTTTATCTCTCGGGTATGAAAAAAATGAAATTAAAATGGCTATGACTAAAGTTTCAGCAATAGTTAAGTCTACAGCTACCGCGGAAGAAATCTTAAAAGAATCTTTGAAAATTCTTTCATTATAACAGTATCGTGATAAATCCGGCGATTATCATTGCAGGTCCGAATGGCAGATAAGTTCTGTTCTGAGAACCTCTTACGCTGATTAAAACTTCTCTGCAGGTGAATAATCCTATTCCTGCCAGTACTAAAGCACTCGCTATATAAGCTTTTGAATTGGATAACCATCCAAATTGTTCTGCAGTAAAAAATCCAATAGTATATACAATGAACGTAGTTAATGAAATAATTGTCATCCAATTTTTGTTATCAATTTCTTTTTTTATGTAAATGGGAACTGTTATCAATATTTGGATAATAATACTTATAAGTAAAATAGATAAAAGTGAATTCCAACCAAAGATGGAACCTAACCCTGCGGCAATAAAAGAATCCCCTTCGCCAAAAGCTCGAGTTCCTGCAAAAATGTAACCGGCTCTTGCCGCTAATTCCAGTATTATAAAACCGGCTATTATTCCGAGCAGGGAATTCGTCAACGGATTGTGTACTAAAAATTGGATGTTTATATCAAAATTACCCAATAATGAATAATTTTGGTACAGATAACCGGCTACAAAAAATATTGAATAAACAAGACCCAGAATTATGAGCAGATATGTGTGTATATCAAATACAATTTTTTCTTTCCAGTCAGTGGCTGCTATGACAATAAATAAACACCCTATAACCCAACAATATAAAGTCATCCAGCTTATTCCATATTTCAGTAATATACATACGAAAATTATTCCTGTCAATAACTCTACTATAGGATACTGGATGCTTATTTTTTCTTTACAAAAATTACATTTTCCTCTTAAAATTATGTATGACAATATGGGAATATTATGCCACCATAATAAAGGTGTCCCGCACTTAGGACATTTAGATGCCGGAAAAACTATAGACTCGTTACTTAGAGTTCTTAAGATTACAACATTTAAAAAACTGCCTACACAAAGACCTGTTATAAATACAAAAAATATAACCGTGTATAAAAGAACTGTTAACATAATACTCCTATTCGTTGTTTTTTATTAATTCATACATTCTGTTCAATGCTTTTTTTAGCCTTCTGGAAACTTGCATTTGTGAAATCCCCAATCTTTCGGAAATTTCTCTTTGATTCAGGTCTTCATAGTAACTTAATTCAATTATTTGTCTTAATTCCTGCGGTAATTTTTTGATTGTTCCTGAGAGCATAATTTTATCTTCGTATGAACTCATGAGTTCTTTGTAATCTCCGGAAGGAATTTTGTCCATTAATGAAAAATCTTCATCGTCATCTCTTAAATACTGATCTAGAGAAAGTGCATTTTTGTATTTATCAATATTCATTACTTCTTCAACTTTGGTTTCAGGAAGCCCCAAAATCTTTGCAATATCTTCAAAAGAGGGTTCTTCGATACCTTCTTCTTTAAGCCTTTTTATGGTAGTAGTTATTTTGAATACAAGCTCTTGAAGCTCTCTTGGCGCTTTAATCATTGCGGCTTTATCTCTGAGATAGTGTTTTATTTCACCTTTGATAAAGTATGTTGCATAAGTTCTGAAAGTTGTGTTCATATTAGGTTTATAGGCATCGATAGCTTTTATAAGTCCTAAAGAACCTACTTGAACTAAATCTTCATTGCTGACACCTGATTGCATAGCGATTGTGTTTGCAATTTTTTTTACGAGTACCATAGAATCTTCTACAGTTTTAAGGTGCAGCATTCTTTTCCGTTTTTCATCATTGCAATTCTTATACGCTGTGACTATATCATCCAGTTTTTTGTAGGTTTTATTGACAACTTGCTCCCTCATGATTTATATTATAGCATATTTTTTTGTATGACCTAAATTGTAATTTTATTTAATAATTCTATTTTATAATTATTTTTATGTTACAATCAGAATATAGGAGCTAGGTAATGATAACAATAAAAGATGTGGAGCATGTTGCAAAACTTGCAAGGCTGGAGTTGACAGAAGAAGAAAAAGAGATTTATACAAAGCAACTTGGTGATGTTTTAAAGTATGTTGATCAGATGAATGAAGTTGACACATCAAATATAAAGCCAATGTCTCACGCTGTTGATTTTGTTAATGTAATGCGCGACGATAATGTGGTGATGGAGCAGACAAAAGAAGAGTTAATGGCAAATGCACCTTTAGAAGAAGACGGATTTTTTAAAGTTCCAAAAATTAACTAAGTATATTGGGGTAAATATAAATGACAAAGTATATTTTTATAACAGGCGGTGTTGTAAGTTCCTTGGGTAAGGGAATAATAGCGGCATCTTTGGGTAAGTTGTTACGTGCTAGAGGTTTTTCAGTAATTAACCAAAAGTTTGATCCATACATAAATGTTGATCCGGGTACAATGAGTCCTTTTCAGCACGGAGAAGTTTTCGTTACTGATGATGGAGCCGAAACGGATTTGGATCTTGGACACTATGAACGTTTCACTGACACAAATTTAGGAAAGTTTAATAATGTTACATCCGGAAGTGTGTACCAAAAAGTAATTGAAAAAGAACGTAAAGGTGATTATCTTGGTGCTACTGTTCAAGTTATTCCGCATATTACAAATGAAATAAAGTCAAGGATAGTTGGTGCCACTAAACAATTTAAGCCGGATTTTCAGCTGATTGAAATAGGCGGAACAATAGGTGATATCGAAAGTCTACCTTTTATTGAATCAATAAGACAGTTTAAATCAGAAGTCGGCATAGGAAACGCAATCTCAGTACATTGTACTCTTTTGCCTTTTTTGCCGACATCAGGTGAGCTGAAGACGAAACCGTCTCAACATAGTGTAAGTGTGTTGAGAAGTTATGGAATTCAGCCGGAAATATTGGTATGTAGAACTACACGTGCTATCCCTAAAACTGAAAAGGAAAAATTGGCTTTATTTTGTTCTGTGCCAAAAGATGCCGTAATAGAGTGCCGTGATATGAAAAGTATTTACGAAGTACCTTTGGCCCTTGAAGAACAAAAGATGGCTGATGTTATATTGGATATGTTGAAAGTTCCGTCTAAGAAACCTGATTTAAAAGGGTGGGTGAATCTGGTGGATAAAATTAAAAATCCCAAAAAAACAGTGAAAGTGGCGATTGCAGGAAAATATACAAAACTTTCCGATGCTTATATTTCGGTAGTTGAATCGTTAAAACATGCCGGATATTCAAATGAAGCCTCTATTGATATAAAATGGATAAATTCAGAAGAATGTGTAGATGCAAATAAATGTAAAGAATTATTGAAAGATGTTCATGCAGTAGTTGTGCCCGGAGGATTTGGTGTTAGAGGTATCGAAGGGAAATTAAATGTTATAAAGTATGCCAGAGAGAATAATTTACCGTTTTTAGGTTTGTGTTTAGGTATGCAATGTGCAGTTATTGAATATGCAAGAAATGTTGCCGGATTAAAGGGGGCTAATTCTGCTGAATTTGATGAGAATGCTCAATATCCCGTAATTGATCTTATGATGGAACAAAAAAATGTTAAGGGCTATGGCGGAACCATGCGTTTAGGAGCTTATGATTGTGTTTTGAAAAAGGGTTCTGTTGCAGCTAAAGCTTATGGTAAAGAAAAAATATCTGAACGCCATAGGCATAGATATGAAGTTAATAATGAATTTATAAAACAAATCGCTGACGCCGGCTTAGTATTTTCAGGGATGTCACCTGACGGAATGTTAGCAGAAGTTGTAGAATTACCAAAATTAGATTGGTTCGTTGCTTCTCAGTTCCATCCTGAATTTAAGTCTCGTCCTGATAAGCCTCATCCTTTATTTAAAGGTTTGATTGATGCTGCTGTAAGAAGAGTCAAGTAAAATGTGATTTATTTTACACATCGAACTAGGTATGCATGGTGTATACAACCTTTTTGTACGGTTGTATATGTTCCGTTATAATTGTATATCCTTACTTTTGTTTCACTTATTTCTTCATTTGTCCAATAATGATCCCCTGTTAAATTAAGTTTATCATTGTAAAAAATTATCTGTGAGGCTTCACTAATTGATGGCAATCTCATGCCAATTTCTTCGCAAGCTTGTTTGGCTCCATCCCAGTAGTTGAATCCAGAACAATTGTTATTTACGGCTGTTGGAATTCCTGTAAATGGTTCTGCATTTGTCGGCTTATATTGAATGTCTGCTACTGATACACAAATACCATTTATATCTGTGCATGTTCCGGGTCCTATCTGTGCATTTAGCAAGCCTATATCTTCGTTTAGTTTGTTAGGCTTTGCTTGTCCGTTTATATCAAATATTGCAATTATACATTTATCCGTAATTCCATTATTGTTGTAGGGATCTGATTCGCAAGATATGTCGTATGATAATATAACTGAAACTCCGTCTGCTAATACTAAACTAACATTGTTTGATGTGTTTGCAGGATTGCCCAAATCCGCTCCTGTTTTTAATGTTTCTGTTTCTATTTGTTTTAAACCACTCGTTGAACCGATAACTTGTGCTGTCGTTTTTGTTATTTTGTTAGGAAAACACTCTGTTAAATGATCTGAATTACATCTTTTGATGACTTTTACGTTTTCTTCAAGTATATTTACGAATTCGTCAGTTGTTGTTATTCCGTGCAGTGAATCTTTCGCATTTAATATCCTCATGATTTGTGTTATTTTAGCTATTGCCTGTTTTCTGCTTCTTTCATTTATTTTACTCTTTATGTTTATCGTTACACTTATTACAAGAATAGCTACTATGCCTAGTATTGTTATTGTAATCATTAGTTCCGGAAGTGTGTTTCCTTTAAAAATTTTTTTCATTCTGTTTCCTGCCGTTTTGTTAAGTAATATTTAATTTATATACATAAAAATAGTTATTTATAATTAAAAACATGTAGAATAATATCATTTTTAATGAAATATGTCAAATTCAAAGTAAAATTATATAATATTCTTGATGAGCGTAAGAGAAGATATTAAAATATTGTTAGTACAAGAAAAAATGACATTAACAGAGTTAGCAAGGGCGTTATCTCATAAAACCGGTAAGGAATATAGCATGAATGGTCTTTCGCAAAAGCTTCAGCGTTCTTCAATGAAGTATGATGAAGCAAAGCTTATAGCTGAGGTTTTGGGATACAAAATCAAGTTTGAAAAGATTTATATTGACTAATTATTATTTTCTATGTATCCTAAGTATACGCGATGTTTGGGGTAAATGACATGACTGAGTTGAAGAGATTTGGTACTGCTCAATTTTTAAACTTTGCACTGGGCTTTTTTGGTCTCCAATTTGCCTGGCAAATGAGAATAATATTATCAGGTCCCGTAACTGAAAATTTGGGAGCCTCACCCTTTTTATACGGTTTAATATGGTTGGCAGGTCCTTTTACGGGTATGGTTGTCCAACCATTGGTTGGGGCTTTGAGCGATAATACAGTGTCAAAATTCGGTAGAAGACGTCCGTATCTGCTTGGTGGAGCAATAATTGCGAGTATTGCACTTTGGATTTTCCCTAATTCTCAAAATGTGGCAATAAGTATTGAAAGTTTGATTGGTTTTGAATTGCCTATTTGGACAGGTTTGCTGATTGCAGCTATTATGATTTGGGTTATTGATGCCTGTATTAATGTTGCACAGGGGCCCTACCGTGCTCTGATTCCCGATGTGGTTCCTCAAGAGCAGCATGCATTGGCAAATTCATATATAAGTTTAGCTATCGGATTGGGATCTGTTGTTGCTGCGGGTACTGCTCCTTTTTTAAAATATTTTTTCAATTACCAAATGTCGATTCCTGCTCAGTTTGTAATGGCTGCTTTGGCTTTTTCTTTGGGTATGCTGTGGACTTGTATTACAATCAGTGAAAAACAGTCAAAAGCAATCGACAGTAAGGCAGATTCTTCCGAGAATGGGGACTTTTTTAAAGCTTTAAAAGACTTCTTCCTTTTGTCTCCTGAAGTGATAAAAATTTGCTTGATGCAATTTTTTACTTGGATTGGTACTATGTGTATGTTGATCTTTTTCACTCAATATTCGGTACACACTGTTTTTGGTGTTCCTGATTTGACCAGTGCTTCTGAAACTGCTAAACACTTGTATGCTGATTCTGTTGTAAACGGTACAAATTTTTCGTCAATATGTTTTGCTATATTTAATTTAGTATGTTTCCTTATAGCTATTCCTATTGGAATATTGGCGGAAAAGTTCGGGAACAAAAGGGTGCATTTCATAGCTTTATTATCTATGGTTTTGGCGTATTTAGGAATGGCTATGACAGCAAACACGATTTATGTGGCTTTTCTTATGGGATTTGCTGGTATTGGCTGGGCTAGTATATGTGCTTTACCTTTTGCTATGTTGTCAAAATATATTAAAAAAGGTACTGAAGGCTCGGTTATGGGTATATTTAATATTTTCATTGCAGGACCTCAAGTTTTTGTTTGTACGCTTGTCGCTTGGTTTATTTCTAAGTGTATGTTTATTACAGGTGAAGATTTGGTTAATTATCATTGGGAGTATTCATTTGTTGTTGGTGCTGTATGTTTGTTAGTTGCTGCTGTTATAACAAAATTCATTAAGCAAAATTAATTTTTAGCAAAAAAAATATTGTTTGTATTTTATATTTTATACTAAGATTGTAAGGGAAAATTTATGATTATTAAACGTGATAATAATTTGGCATTTACTTCATTTAAGTTGAAAAATAATGGAGCTCGTGTTTTGGCTGAAAAGTTTATTAAGGATCCTTCTTATGAAGAAAATTTTAACAAGATGATTATCAAACCGCTTTCTGTATTGAAAACTTCGGTGATATACGATGGTAGTGATGTTTTTGTTAAAAATAAACTTGGAAATAGAAAAGTATTGGACAGTTTTGAAAAAGATAGTTTTTGGGGACACAAAAACAGTGTTTTTGAGGTGTATTCAAGATTTATAAAAGATGATAAATATAACCTGGAGTCTTACTATATTCAGGATGGAGGAAAAAGTAGTGATAGGGTTGCTAAAAATTCCCAATTATACGGGATTTCTCCAGAATTTCTAATAGCAAAAGAAATAGCCCTGTTTGAGGATAAAATTATTTCAAAATCACCAAAATTAGAATCTGTTGTTGATATAAAAGCTCAAACGAAAGATAAGTCAAAAGTCTTAAAACATCTTTACGGCAAATAAAAAAAGCTTCTGTAAGAAGCTTTTTTTATAATCTTTTTTAGACAGAAAGGATAAAACCTCCTTTATCTGCATTTTTCAAATTGTCACCGTCAATTTTAGCTCGAAGATTTTTAATGTACTTATAAACATAATCTCTTGGTAATTCTAAAAGTGCCGCTAAATCTTTTGCATAAACAATCTGATTACTGTTTTTAGCGAAGTAATCAAATACTTTCTGCTCACGGTCTGTAAGAGCTTTTTTGAATACAATTCTTACCTCTTCTCTTAAATTTTCGGGTTGTTTTTTGGCAGATACTTGTTTTGTCTCTTGAGAAATTTTCTTGGTATTTGTTTTCTTAGTTTCAGACTTAATATTATTTGCAGAAAAAGGTGAAGGAGCTATTTCACGCTCGCGCTCATAGGCTCTGTCTGCAATAGTATTTAACCTTTCGCTTTTTGCCTGAAGCCAATCTGATTCATTAGAGATTACAGGTTGCCCTTTTAAGACCATATCGACTATATCATTTGTGTGCTTATCTTCCTCCAATTTTTTCCCAAGTCTGGCAGCAAATTCTTCTAATGTAATCTTTTCTAATGAGCTTCTCCATTGTTTAATCTCTTCCTTGCTCAAATATTCAGACATTCATTAATCTCCTTAATCCTAATAATCTCTTTCACATTATCTAACTTAGCACAAAACATGTTTCAAAAGTGCAAAATGTTTCATAAAGTAAATTTTTATGTTCAATTATTTACAATTGTTATCTTCCTTAACCAAATTTAGTCAA
>CALUQI010000012.1 GCA_944322875.1 Candidatus Gastranaerophilales bacterium | reverse complement strand
GGCCGATAGTACCGATGTTAACGTGCGGTTTGGTACGTTCGTACTTTTCTCTTGCCATGAGATTAATCTCCTTTTTTTCTACTATATACTACCATTTTGGGTTTTTATGCCATGATATTATAATATTTGCTCAAAGTATTTTGTCAACAAGCACTTTTAAAGACAACAAACTCCCAATTTTATCGTATCAATTTTTTTAAGTTACAATAAAAAACACGCAAAAAATCTATTTGTTTTCCAATTATTATAAAAATTTTTACAAAAAAGAAAATAATGAAAACAAACTCATTATAACCAAATGCGACAAACCAACACTAAACAGGCAAAAGAACCAATTATAAACATTGCAGAAACTCCGTATTCACAGAGTTTCTGCCAAGTTAGTTTTTGCAATGTTTGTTATTGCTTGAATCGTTAAATAATCTTTGCGGCATTTAAATATTCTCTAAATCTATCCAGAACAGTTACTTCTGTTTTACACTCCGATTTAGCATAACCGCCAAACAAAAGTTTATTTCCGTTAAATGCCGCGATATATTTATCATTTTTTCCGACATTACTAATTGCAACATTATCAATACCAAGTTGTGCCAGTTTTGACCCTACAGGATATTCTATTGCTTTGTGAATCTTTCCACCAGCTCCCGCTGATTTGTCAATCCACTTAGTTACTTTAATTCCTGATGCTGTTGTTAACTTAAATGCTAATGAAAACATAATTTAACCTCCTTTATTCTTTATGCTAAATATTATTTATTTTATGCAATTCTTTTAACATATTTACAAAATTACCAAACTCTTTCGGAGCAAATGAACGAAACACCTCTGCTTTTTTACCAGAAAAAATAATACATCCTTCTGCACCGCCCAAAAAACTACCTTTTGGATATGACACGATACTTGAACCTTCGCCCAAAAATTTGCTCAATTTATTACCTGAACCCAAAACTATAGATTTTGTGCCATCTGCGAGTTTAAGAACCTCAGTACCGGTAGCAAAATTTGTTTTTACAGTGTAATCTAAAACATCCCTTGTTAAGACAGGTGCTTTTTTAAAATACTTTGCACCTTTTTGACATACATCTTGAAGTATTTTTGAGGAAGATGTCAATCCAATAACTTTCCCAATAATCATAAGACTTTTCCCCTTTCCTGTATCAATTTATTTCCACATGTACTATAAAAAAAATTGAGCGAAACAATTGCCACAAGTATACTTCTACCATACCATACCATACCATACAGGCATTATGACTGAATTTAGCACCTTTTTAAATCTGTTTTTACATTTTGTTACATTTGACGTATAAATCATATATGATTAAAATTTTGGGCAAAAAAAGAGGCTCAAATGAGCCTCTTTTTTTTGTTTGAAACTGATATTACTCAGAAATTTCTTCACTTTCATCGTTATGATCCAAAGCATCTTCCTGTTGAAGATCTTCCTCATCATAACCCTGCTGATTCATTTCTTCCTCAATTTCTTGTTGCAGTTCTTCTTCATCAATAACATTTGAAGAGTCATCAGATTCCTCTTCATCATAGTTATTTTCAAATGCTTGAGCTTCAGCCTTTTCCATTTGAGAAACACTCTTGATATCAATCTTCCAACCGGTAAGTTTATGAGCAAGTCTTACATTTTGACCTTCACGACCTATAGCAAGTGAAAGTTGATCATCAGGAACGACAACCATAGCCTCGTGTGCGTACTCATCATCCGCCATAATATCAACAGAAACAACTCTTGCGGGTGACAACGCATTAACTATATATTCAACCGGATCTTCTGAGTATCTTACAATATCTATTTTTTCATTTTTAAGTTCACCGACAATTGTTTGGATACGGCTGCCGCGTGGTCCGATACATGCCCCTACGCTATCAACTTCCGGGTCATTTGACCAAACAGCAATTTTAGTTCTGTAACCTGCTTCTCTGGAAATTGACTTAATTTCAACTATGCCATCTTCAATTTCGGGAACTTCCAATTCAAATAATTCTCTGACGATTTCGGCATGAGCGTGAGAAACTATAACTTGAGGAAGTCTTGTAGTCTCCTTAACATTCAAAACAAAAACTCTTATTCTGTTTCCCGGTTTATAATATTCACCCGGAATTTGTTCTTTTTGAGGCATAATGGCATCAGTTTTACCAATATTAACGATGACATTACGATTTTCAACACGTTGAATAATACCCGTTGTCAGAGTTCCTTTTTTATCCATAAACTCTTGTAAAACGAGGTTTCTTTCTGCTTCTCTAATTCTTTGAGTAATAACCTGTTTTGCAGATTGAGCAGCAATACGTCCGAACTGTTCGGGAGTTACTTCTATTTTAACTTCATCATCCAATTCAACATCTTCATCGATTTCTTTTGCATCAGCAAGAGAAATTTGTGTTTCAGGGTCTTCAACATTTTCAACAACAAGTTTTGTACTGAAAACACCTATTTCACCTGATTGTTCATCAAGGATTGCTTCAATATTAGCAGCTTCTTTTGTACGCATATGTTTTTTGTATGCAGCCACCATTGCATCACAGAGAGATGCTATAAGAACTTCTTTGGATATACCTCTTTCTCTTTCCAACTGTTCACAAGCCTCAAATAATGCTGTTCCAATTTTAATCATCTTTATCTTCCTTTCATTATTAATCTATATAAAGTTTAGCGGATTGAATATTTTCTTTAGGGATTAATAGTTCGACTCCATCTTCAAATCTGAAAAATTTAAGCCCTGTATTTGTATCATAGTCAAGAATCTCACCTTTAAAAACTTTTTCTGTTTCACCATCTAAAGGAGTTTTTAATTTAATACTTACCCTTTTCCCCTTAAAAATAATGAATTCTTTTTCAGATTTAAACTTTCTTTCCAAGCCAGGAGAAGATACTTCCAAGTAGTATTTAACCGGAATAATTTCATCCAAAAAATCACTTAAACTTCTGGTAACATTTTCACAATCGTCAAGGGTTATATCTTTTTCCTTTGAATAAAGGAAAATCCTCAAAAACCACCTGTGATTTTCCTTAGAAAAATCAATTTCAATAGGAATAGTGTTAAATCTCATAGCGGTATTTTCAATTAACGGAGTAATTTTTTCAATAATCTCATGTCTGTTAATATCTTGTTTTGCCATAATACCTTCCTTGAAAGAAAAAGAACGGGAGCTCCCGTTCTTTTTCTTTTGCAATACTGCTATATTGGTATTATAATACAATCATTTTAATTTGTAAAGAGTTAACTTATTCTAAAATAAGATGGGCTTTAATCTCATCTGCACCGTAGGGCTTGCCGTTATAAGTATATTTACCTTCTTGAGAATCATAACTCAACGTACGACCCATAAATTGTGTTGAACCATGTACTTCTGCATAAGCTATTGCATCATCCTGTAATTGTGAGAATTGAAGTCTTAATCCATTGCGTTCACTAATTAATCCTATTGTTTGTTGATATGTCCTATCATTTGCTTGCAATCTTATGTTTTCTGTGCTGCTCAAACCATCAGTACCATCAATCTTTAAATCACGTCTTTCCATCCTTTCTTGTTTCTTGTTTATTCTTTTATCTGTTTCACCAATTTCTTTATAGACATCCTGTTCCATTTTAGCCAGTCTTTGTTTTTGTTTCTCTATAGCTTTACTTAATTCATTAACTTGTTTTTCCTGAGTTTCTATTTCTTTTAAGTGATTCTCATATGCTTTTGACTGTTTTTCAAGGTCCGCTTTTTGTTGCTCCAGTTGGGTTTTTTCTTCTTTTAATTTTTCTAATTCACCCTGTGCAGTTTCAAGAGCCTCAAGAGCCGTATTATATGCCTCTTGTGCTTCCTGGCAGTTTTTTGCGGCCTCAGCAACCGCGTCCTCACCTGCACTAAGGTCTTTGGCAGCCTGCTCTTTTTCCTGTCTGGCTTTGTCCATGTCCGATTTTGCTTTATCAACTTCTGCTTTGAGTTTCGTATAACCCTCATCATCAGGATTCATTCCAGCCAACTTAGCTTTTAACTCATTATAGTTATTTTCTGCATTATTGTATGCCGTGACTTTACTTTGATAATTATCCTCTAATTTAGCAAGTTTTAAATCAGCTGACTGACGCGCGTTTTTAGTTGTTGCAACTTTTTCTTCACAGCCTTGAATCTCTCGTTTCTTGTCATCTATAGCCGTTTGTTTCTCTGATATTTGAGTATTTAACTCTTCTATCTTTTTCGCTGCACCATCTGACATTTCTTTTTTAGCATTGGATTCTCCTTTTAATTTTGCAATAGAAGCATTTAACTCAGTTTGCTGACTTTCCGCAGAACCTATAGCACTTCTTAGAGCTTGCGGATCATCAGTACCTTTCATACCATCAATGGTTGAATTAATATCAAAACTTTGACTTTGACTTACGGGATTTCCTGAGTTCTGTCGAGTAACAACAGAGCTAGAATCCCCAACTTCAACAGCATTCTCTAATCCTGAATTTGAAGAAATATTTTGGTTTCCTGACGAAGCATCTTTTTTATTGAATACTCCCAATTGGTTTAGAAGATTCATAATTGATTCTCCAAACTGAAGCCCTAACTGTACTCCAGTAAAAGCCTTCTGTGCAGTGTCATTCGGATCCACACCGGCTTGTACAGATTCGTAATATGTGTATGGCATATTGCGCACATTGACTTGACCCGCAAATATATTTGCGCCTGCACGCATTCGCTGACTCATCCGCATCTGGTAAGATACATTATCATAGGGATTGAATTTTCCACCTAGACTTCTTACATAGGTATTAAGTTTTGGGATGTCGTTTGACATAATTTATCTCTCTCTCGTTTTTATACTCTCATGTATATAAAAACTTGAGACGTCCTCCGATTGCTTTGAATTAATTTATTCGTTACAAATATTAATATTTATAAAAACCTATATCTCGACCCATGTGTATATATACCCAAATATACCCAATTTTTAACTAAATTATTCATAAAAAAACCTCCTTACAGGAGGTTATTTTATATTGTTAATGTTTGCAATCAGTTCATCCGGATTTAATAAATTACCGCTACTATCCCGATAATTGCCATCCGCTGTCGCTGTGTATTCCGAATCTCTTATCAGTAATTTTTTGCAATCCATAGCAAGTATTTTTCCATAAATACCTTGTCTATATTCTGAATACACTTTTTCATCCATAATCTTCTTGCCGACCATATATCGGGTTTCACCTTCCGAATTGGTTGAAATCCTTATTTCAACCCTGTCAATAATGATTGAAGGCTTAACATCATCAAAAATGTTGACGGATTCCTGAGTCGGTTTCTCCTCTGAAACCGGTACCGCATTTATAGCTTCAAATACGTTTTCTTGTCTGTTCTCAACCTGTTCTTCTACTACATTAACAGGTTCAAAATATTCAACGCGTTCTTTTTGAGCTTTTTCCGCTATATCTGAAACTAGTCCTGTTAAATCTATTAGATCAGGTTCTGCATCCATTACATGTTTTTCTTTCTTTATATTGTCAAACTTCGTTGAAGTCCGTTGAATAGATTCAACAACTCCGGAAGGCTTAACATCATTTGACGAAACCTCCTGCATCTCGGGAATTACTGCCGGAATAACAATGTTATCCGAAGACATCGGTAACCAATTAAATCTCAGAGAAATTGCATACATCTCTGCAAATGTATTTTCCCTCTCAGCTACAGGTAATGCTGTAGTGGCCAGCTGCTTTGTCGGATTCGAAACAGAAGCTTGTTTTGAATGTTTGTAGTCTGAATCACTTCGCACCAGTCCCGGATTTATACTCGGTTTCTTTTTGTCTGATTTTGCCATGTCTATACTCTCTATTGTTTATAAATAAATAAAAACTTCTAATTGCTTATAATTTCTCTTTTTTTATCATTCGTTACAAAAGTTAATATTGAGATAAGCCGATTTGAAGCCCTTAATGCACTAAATAAAACTATTCCCATATTCTGATAAAAAAGAACAACTAATGTTAAAAAAATTCACATTATAAAATTATCCGAAAATCTCTCTGGAAGATTTCTTTGAGATCTTGCAAGTAATCTTTAAGATAAATTAAGATTTTTTATGTAAATTTTTTCCGTAAATTCTTTTTGGGTTGAAACCTTTTTAAATCAATTTTCTCTAGATTTGTTAAAAAATATTATGTAAAGACTTTGGCATGGCGGCAGGTAAACCTATTTATTTTTTTTAAATTTGTCCTATGATGATTATACAAATCTTGGAAATGAGATTTGGGGGAAATAGGGGTTATTTTTGTTTACTCCGTAATTAATCCATCCAAAGAACGATTAAATCAAGATACAAATCGTTTAAAATATGGATAGAAATTTGTAATCTTAAGTTTTGGAGGCTTTGAACATTGTTACAACACGGTTACATACAAATCTACACGGGAGACGGTAAAGGGAAAACTACAGCATCATTAGGATTGGCTTTGAGAGCTTTGGGACACGGATGGAAAGTTCTTATTATCCAGTTTACAAAAGGTGATAGCGCTACTTCCTATGGTGAAATAGTTTCTTCATCAAAATTCCTTCCAAATCTTGACGTCGTTCAATTTGGCATGGATAGAGTTTGTTATTCACACAATGTTTGTATGGATGACTATAAAGAAGCTAAAAAAGGCTGGGAATTCGCTAAAAAAGCTATTCAATCAGGTGAATATCAGTTAATTATTTTGGATGAGATTAACATTTGTACCGCTATGAATATGATTAAAGTTTCTGATGTCAAAGAGGCACTTTTAAATAAACCTGATAATCTAGAAATAGTCTTAACCGGACGTTACGCACACCCTGAGCTTAAAGCTATGGCTCACCTTGTTACTGAAATGAAACCAATTAAACATTACTTTGATATTGGTGTTATGGCAAGACAAGGTATTGAGTATTAAAAACAGTTTATATCTAAACTTGGGACTGATTTTATCAGTCCCTTTTTGTGCTTTATTAAGATAAATAAATAATGTATTTGCACAATTGTATGTTTGTAATACCATATAATTGGTTACACCAGCCCGATAGGCAAAGCTTAGTCCTTTGAATGAGGATGGGGCGGTATGACCCGTAGTACAATACATTAATATAAGGAGAAAACCGATGCCAACAGCATCTATGATTGAACTTTTGGAAGCAGGTGTACATTTCGGACACCAAACACAAAGATGGAACCCCAAAATGAAACCGTATATTTACGGTGCAAGAAACGGTATTTACGTTATTGATTTACGCAAAACCACAGAATTACTCGACGAAGCTTATGCTGTAGTAAGAGAGTTTGCAGCACGTAACAAAAATGTCTTGTTTGTAGGTACAAAAAAACAAGCTGCTGAAGTGGTTGCCGAAGAAGCTAAAAGATCAGGAGCCTATTATATCAATAGAAGATGGCTCGGAGGAATGTTAACTAACTTTGATACAATCAGATCAAGAGTTAATAAACTCAGAGAAATTGAAGACTTTATCGCCTCCGGTCATGCTGATAAGCTACCTAAAAAGGAAATCGCTCAGTTAAATCGTCAATTGCTTAAGTTGAGCAAAACTTTAGGCGGAATTAAAGAAATGAGAGGATTACCTGATTTAATCTTCATAGTAGACCAGAAAAAAGAAGATATAGCCATTAAAGAAGCTAATAAGTTGGGTATCCCTGTAATCTGCCTTGCTGATACAAATGCAGATCCGGATGGTATTAACTATATCATCCCCGGTAACGATGATGCTATCAGATCAATAAAATTAATTACTTCAAAACTGGCTGATGCTGTTTTGGAAGGTAAACAATTAAAAGAAAATAACGCCAACCAAAAAGCTAAAATTGAAGAAATAAAAGCCGAAGATGCAGGCGTTTCAGAAACAGAAGTTAAATCTGAAACTTCAACAGAATCAGCTGCAGAATAATTATTATAGCCACAGGTGAATAACCTGTGGCTTTTACAAAAAAAGGAGAGAAATAAATGAATATTACAGCACAAATGGTTAAAGAACATCGCGACAAAACCGGTGCAGGTATGATAGATGCAAAAAAAGCACTTGTAGAAGTTGACGGAGATATGGAAAAAGCAATGGAAGTTCTTCGCCAAAAAGGAATGGCTTCTGCTGATAAAAAAATGGGAAGAATTGCTGCAGAAGGCTTGATTGCGTCATTCGTCGATGATAATGTCGGTGCAATGGTTGAAGTTAACTGCGAAACTGACTTTGTTGCAAAAAATGCAGAATTTAAAGAATTGACAAGCTGCTTAGCTCAAGCTGTCGCCGAATCTAATCCTGCTGATGTCGATTCTTTCGTTAATTCAACATGCCCTAAATGCGGAAAAACAATTGCTGATGTTATTAAAGAAAAAATAGCATCTATCGGTGAAAAAATTACTTTCAGAAGATTTGTCCGCTATGAAGGAAATGTCGCTACTTACATCCATAACGGCAAAATTGGTGTTCTTTTGAATACTGATAAAAAAGACGAAGAATTAATGAATGATATTTGCTTGCACATTGCTTCTAATGCGCCTGAATTTGTTTCAAGAGAAGAGATTCCTCAGTCGGTTATTGACGAAGAAACAAGAATTGAAATGGGTAAAGAAGATATCCAAAGTAAACCTGAAGCTATTAGAGGAAAAATCGTTGAAGGACGTGTTAATAAACTTATGGCTTCAAGAGTTCTTCTTGAACAACCATTCGTTAAAAATCCGGATGTGACTATTCAACAATTGATTGAAGGTAAATTAACAATTAAAGCATTTACTAGATATACTCTTGGTGAAGGTCTCGAAAAACGTCAAGATAACTTCGCTGAAGAAGTTATGAACCAAATGAAAGGCTAATTAAACTTTATAAAAACAAAAAGGTGGTCAATTGACCACCTTTTTGTTTAACAGATTTTTAAAACTGCAAAAAAAAAGCCACATCTTTGTGACTTTGAACAATAATCTTGGGAGGAGATTTGGGGATAGTTGTACATGCATGATAATGCAAGCATGTAAAAATTATCACATAAGTAGTATAAAAATTAATAAATCTTTACATTTACTTGATTTTATATTATAATGAGAACATGAGAAAGAGCATGCGCATTTTAATAATCAACGGTGTGAACCTTAATATGTTGGGTTACAGAGAACCTAATTATTACGGTACAATAACGTTGAAAGAGTTAGAAAAAGATTTGCACGCATATTCGTTTGGATTGGGTATTGACATAGAAACTTTCCAAAGCAACATAGAAGGAGAAATTGTCGAACGTATACAACAAGCTCGAGAACATTTTGACGGAATAATTTTGAATGCAGGAGCTTTTACACACACAAGCATAGCAATCCGAGATGCTATAACATCAATAGACATGCCGGTAGTTGAAATACATATGTCTAATATATACAGCCGTGAAGATTTCAGACATAAATCCGTACTGGCACCGGTCTGCATAGGACAAATATCAGGTTTTAAAACAGACAGTTATAAATTGGGACTAAAAGGATTGGTTAATTATTTAACCAATAAAGAAAATTAAAATTTAATTTATAAACTCTTTTGCGTATGCTCCCATAAGCTCAGCGGCTTCAACGGGAGATTTTCCGTAAATCTCGCAAAGCTTAAAAAATTCCATAGACCTTTCAACAAATTCAGGGTTCTTATAAAAGAATTCTACATCTTTTTCAGCAGCAGTTTTTGCCACTTGAGAACGACCAATAACTTCCGACGGCATTTTATTTAAATCAGTTTTATCAGCGTTGTATTCAAACGTCTTGTCTTCCGGCTGAACCGCATCTGCAGAAGGTTTTTGCTGAACATTCTTAAAGTTTGTATTGTTAGAAGTTACCTTATTGTTGTTGATTTCTCTCATAATTACCACCTGTATTTTTAATCAATTACCTGACAAATTTTACATGTTTTTTATCTTAAAACGCAAAAAAAATTTTTTTTGCTACTTCGCACAGAAAAAATTACAAAAATTAATATACTTAATAATCGTGACATTTTTTTATGCTATTATGGATTATATAACAATAAAGGAACTATTGCAAATTATGAACATAGGTAATCTGTTTAAAGATTTTGTGTATGAATTAAATATGAGATGCGTTTTAAAGGACTTACCTGATGCACTACTAATGGTGGAATCAGACGGAAGAATATCTTGGGTAAACGACAAAGCTACTACTGTTTTTGAAAGCGGTAAAAGGTTATTGAAAAATTATTATTTCGATGATCTTGTTGACAAAGGCATAGAAAAAATAGAACAATCAATATCTACTCGTACTCCTGTAATAGCAGGTGCATTCACACCAAATGCAAAAGAATTTTTCATAGAACTTAATGCAAAAAGTTACGGTACAAGTTACATAGTAACAATCCGTGATATAACTGCAATGACAAATGTTCTTACCAATGCAGAACAAACTAACCAATTTAACAAAGAAAAAAACGCCATGTTAGTAAAACTTTCTAACGAAATAAAATCTCCCATAAATTCTATAGTAGGATTTTCACAGGCATTACTTGACGGAATGGGCGGAGAGATTAACGAAAAACAAGATAAATATGTAAGAATAATCAACAAAAACTCAAATGACTTATTAAATTTTATGGACAAATTAATAGATTTTTCATATGCCGAATCAACACTATATGAATACGATTATCAAACTTTTGATATAGTAAATTCAATACAAAATCTAATAAGAGCAAATGATATATCTATAACCGGAAAAGGATTAACAGTTAATCTGGAATACGAAGACATAACTAAGC
This sequence comes from Candidatus Gastranaerophilales bacterium, assembly GCA_944322875.1. Classification (GTDB taxonomy): domain Bacteria; phylum Cyanobacteriota; class Vampirovibrionia; order Gastranaerophilales; family Gastranaerophilaceae; genus SIG32. The sequence goes on along the minus strand of CALUQI010000012.1, from coordinate 17,225 downwards.
GAGCAATTTATTCAGATGAAAAAACATTAAAAAGTATTTTGCAAAATATACTAGAAACATCTATAAAATTAACTGATACCGGAACAATAACAATTAAGATTTTTTATCCGGACGTAACAACAACCAATAAAATTGGAGCATTTAATAATTTCAAAGAGAATTCACTAATCCAAATAAGTATAACAGACACCGGAATAGGGATGCAAGAGACGGAGTTAGAAGGTCTTTTTGAGCCATACAATCAACTTGACAAAACCGGCAAAAAAAATATAGTACGCTCAATAAGCTTGGGAACAGCAAATATATTGGCGCGAAGACTAAACGGCATCATATGGGCAGAATCTGAGGTTATGAAAGGGACGGAATTCAACGTAATAATTCCGATGGAAAAGGATTATCTGATAAGAAATGAGTAGTGTTATTTTAAAAAATGTCACCAAAGTTTACGATAAGAAACTGGTAATAGACAGAGTAAATTTAGAGATAAAAGATAAAGAATTTGTAGTCCTAGTCGGGGCATCCGGTTGCGGTAAATCAACAATTTTGAGAATGATAGCCGGTCTGGAAGAAATAAGTGATGGAGAAATTTTAATTGATAATAAAAAAGTTAATGACATCGCACCCAAAGATCGAGATATAGCTTTTGTATTTCAAAGCTATGCATTATACCCTCACATGACTGTCAGAGAGAATATCGCATTTGGTCTAAAAATGCGAAAGGTTGACAAAAAGGTCATAGAACAAAAAGTAAATGAAGCAGCAGAAATACTTAATCTAACCGAATATTTAGACCGGAAACCGAAACAACTATCCGGAGGACAACGTCAAAGAGTAGCTCTTGGGAGAGCAATCGTAAGAAATCCAAAAGTATTTCTAATGGATGAGCCTTTATCAAATCTTGATGCTAAACTAAGAGTTCAAATGCGTTCAGAAATAAAAAAGCTTCACGAAAAATTACAAACAACCTTTATATACGTAACTCATGATCAAACTGAAGCTTTAACCATGGGTAGCAGAATTGTCGTTTTAGACAAAGGAGTAATTCAACAAGTAGATACTCCTGAGTCAATATATAACAATCCTTCAAATACATTTGTTGCCGGTTTTATAGGTTCACCACAAATGAATTTCATAAACGGCAAAGATATAGGTCTTGATGAAGAAATCACATATGGTGTCAGACCTGAAAAAATGATTAGCGGCGGTGAAATAAAGAAATCGGTTGATGTTGAAATAACAGAATTATTAGGCAGCGAAAAGATTGCATATTTTAATATTGGTGACAGAAAATGTAGTGCGAAACTTCCTGTAGAATATAATTTTGATAAAACTTTAACAATAAGTATAAAAGAAGAAGACATGTATAAATTTGATAAAAATGGTCAAAGAATATAAAATTTCAGCAAACAAGTAGTGATAAATATTGATATTTTAGCGAAAACTGTTATAATAAATACTATGAAAAAACTGATTATCAGCATATTTTTGATAATAACGTCAATATCATATTCATACGGTGAAGACCTTTATAATATACAATTACCCATGCGAGATTATGATGAGATTGAACTTCCGACGGGAACATTTATACCTATCATAAACACACAGGATATTTCAACGGAATATTGTCCGGAAGGCTATAAAGTAAAATTTATATCAACAAACGATTTATTTTTACATGAAACAAATATCATACCCAAAGGGACTGAGTTTTACGGATATGTCGAAGAAATACATGAACCCGTAATAGGAACACATTCATCAATGAAAATCAGAATAAATAAAATGATTTTATCTGACACATTTGAAATACCAATTAAAGGCTATATATACACTTCAAACAATAATTTAATAGGAGGAGGTCTGACCGCACCTGCAGAATATGTAAAAGTACCACATTATCAACAAAGATTTCAGGGTCTTTTTTGGACAACAAGGGGCCCTACATTACAAATCCGACCTGGAGGAAAACGACTTATGGGAGAACATACTCGAGTAAATGCAGGTGAAGAAGGTCTTATAATACTTACAGCACCGGCTTGGATTACACATACCTTAACAAATTGACAATAAATTTATAATAAAATAGAATATTATTATAAAATAAGATTTATATAGGGGGAAAAATAATATGCATAAGAAATTAAGTTTATTGTTAACTATATTAATGATAAGCAGCACATCAGTATTTTCAGCAGGCAACTACAATTATACGGAAAGCAAACCTGCACCTTTATATCAACCGAATTATTATCAGCAGAACAACTACAATTATAATAGTGGTACATTAAAAGGAAGCATCGTTACAGTACCTGCGGGCGAACAATTTAAGACAGTAGTTACAACACCGTTGAGCTCAGAGAACCTAACTTTAGGACAAAATGTAACATTGGCATTAGGCTCAGACTTTTATTACGGGAATAATCTAATTGCCCCTGCTGGCAGCTCAGTAAGCGGAACTGTTTTAGAAGTTTCAAAAGCAAAACACGGAAGTATGAATGGCAAGTTATTAGTAAGGTTTACACAAATAACTACACCATATGGTATTCAAATTCCGATTTCAGCAGTAATAAAAACAGAAGATAATACCGGAGTATTAATTGGCGGAACTAAGGTAGATGTAACCAAAGAATATACAAAGGATTTAGCAGTTGGCGCGGGAGCGGGTGCTTTATCCGGAGTAGTATTTGGAGCTCTTGCGGGCGGGAGTGTAGGTAAAGGAGCTGCACTTGGAACAGCCGTAGGTGCAGGCGGAGGATTAATAAAATCGATATGGGATAAAGGTAATGATGTAGTAATTCCAGCAAATTCATCTATTGATTTAGTTCTTACACAACCGATTACTGTAAACCCTGCATTAAATCAGACTAATTATTAGTAAATCAGGTAATAATTTTATTAATAATTTAAAATAAAATTATTACAAATGAGAACAAAGGGAAAAATGTCAATATTAGGTAAATATACAGATAACATAATAGAAGACGAAGAAGAAAGCAGTTCATACACGACACCTGCAGTATTACGAGAGGATAAAGAAGAACTTACACTAAAGAAATCCATAGTAATTTCGACTATATTGCATCCTTCGGTACTTTTTGTAGCGTGGTTGGTATTTATAATACTGGCATTTTTGGGAATAAATTTTGCATTATTTGAACGACCAAAAGTGAAAATGAATGATATAGAGTTTGTCCTTGTTGACAAAGAGGCGGAGCCCTTAAACAAAAATACGCCTTATCGGGCAGACATAAATTCAAGGACAGGCGGCATAAATGATCCGACAAAAAAAGTTTCTATGCCTTCGCCTTCAAAATCACAACCTGTGAAAACAACATCAGCGGCAGCACCATCAAATAAACTGCCCAAAGAAACTCCAAAGAAATCACAATCACAGACAGCAAAGATTCCACAGCAAATTCAAAACAATTCACAACCTACGTCTAAACAATTGGCAAAACCTCAACCGCCAACGGCACGTCCGTCGATAAAACCACCCATGACACCAAAGGTGGCCCAAAAGCCGTCATCGGCATTTAAAATTCCTGTTCCATCAGGAGGTACAAAGGCCGGCAGTTATGCAACAGGCCCTATAAGCGGTTCTGGGAGTTCAACTACAGGAGGGACCGGCAGCTATTCACCCAGTCCTTCACTTGCACCTACAGGCGGAGGATCTTCTTCAGGCACACGTCTTGCTAAAGGAGGCGGAGGCGGAGGTACCGGAAACATTGGCAATCCCGGAGGTGGAGGAGGTGCACCAGGTATTGATGCTATACGAGAACCAGATTTCGGACCTTATATGAGGGAATTGCAACGAAGAATCAAAATGAATTGGGATCCTCCAAAAGGTAATGAAAGTAAACGTGTAGTTTTGCTTTTCAAAATAGCAAAAGATGGCAGGTTATTGTCTTGTCGAGTTTTTAAATCTTCAGGTTTACCAAGTGCGGACAAAGCGGCGATAAATGCTGTTCAATTAACAGCACCGTTTAGACCACTTCCTGCAGAATATAAAGCGTCAAGTATAGATATTCAGTTTACGTTCGATTATAACGTATTTGGAGCATCAGGATACAATTAGTACATGAAAAGAGGATAAAATTATGGATCTATTATTACATTCAATTAAACTGGATTGGCCGGTATTATTACCAATTTTGATATGTTCAATATTGGTTGTGGCAGTTGTTATTAACAGGTTTTCATTCTACAAAAGAAACAAACGTGACGTAGTTCTATTCATCCCAAAATTACAAAAAGAACTTGCAAAAGAAAATCTTCAAGGTGCACAAAGCTTAGCAATCCAATGCGGCGGTGTAATCGGCGAAGTTACTGAAGAAGCTGTAAGAATATTTTCTGAACAGAGAAACGGATTTTCCAGATCATTCGATATAGCTGCAGCACTTGCAACAAGAAAGCTTGAAAGTCACCTGACTATACTAGGTACTATTGGTGGTGTTGCACCATTTTTAGGGTTATTTGGAACAGTTGTAAGGATTTTATACACATTCCAAGATTTAGCGGTACAAGGTAACCAATCAGCGGCAGTTGCAATGGGTATAGGTTCTGCACTTATTGCAACAGCATTTGGTCTTGGTGTAGCTATTGTTGCAGTAATTTTCTACAATTCATTCCAATCAATTGTTAAACGTTACGAAGATGACTTCCAACTTATAAAACTTCTTTTCTTAAGTTTTGTCGATTCAGAGGATGAAACAACTATTACGTCACCAACTTCAAATGCTATATAATGAGGAACACTAAAAATGGCGATGAACACAAAAAAAGGTAAGCTATTTACAGAAATAAACATAACACCACTAACAGATATTTTTCTGGTGTTACTTATCATAATGATGGTAATAGCTCCGACATTTCAATCTGTTGACAACAACATATCTGTTCCGGAGATTAACAGTGGCATTGCTATAGAACAAAATAAAGCTGAAGTTGCAATAACAAAAGAAGGTTTAATGTTTATAAACGGCAAACAAATAAATTCAGATCAACTATTTGAAGAACTGATGGCAATTCGTAATATGCTTGAAAAACCTGAAGTTGTTGTTAAAGCTGATTCTCAAGTAAAGAGCGCAGAAATTATGAAAGTAATGAATGCAGCACAGGATGCGGAATACAAGAAATTAATAGTTGCAGGAGAACCTTTAAGTAAGAAAGAACAAAAACAACTAAAAGATGAAAATGAAATTGAAGGTTAACAAATGTCAAAAAATAGAGATACATTTAACGAAATAAATATAACACCACTAACAGACATATTTTTAGTGTTATTAATCATAATGATGGTTGTTGCACCATTATTAGACCAACAAGGTTTAAATTTAACAGTTCCTGAAATGGTAGAACAAGAACAGTTAAAGAAAGATGACATAAAGATTTTATCAGTTACAGTAACCTCGGACGACAAATATTATATAGACGGAGAAGAAATTGCAGCAGATAATCTTGAAACGACATTAAAACAACTTTCAAAAGACTACCCTGATGGAATGATGATAGAATCAGACGGGAATGCAACACACGGAGCCGTTGTAAAATTAATGGACAATGCTAGAAACTCTGGAATAACAAGTATTTCCGTAACAGAAATTTAGAAAACTTCACAAAATAACAAAAAAGAATTTTTTAAGCTTTATAATTAGTATTATGATAAAGCCTTTGGTAAGTATTAATAACTCAAATAATGTAGCTTACTTCAGCTCAAGAAACCAGTATCCAAGCAATCCAACAATGAATCAAGCAGTGAAAGTTGCAAGGATGGTCGAAAAAACAGGATATATAAAAACAGAAGAGGAGTATTACGATTTCATTAATTCAGAAATCAACGAATTAAGAGCAGCAGTTGCGAAAAAAGATTATGAAAACATTAAAGAAGAGGTTGGTGACATAATATACAACTCAATACTAATAGCTGATCATTATAATATAAATCCATCCGAGGCACTTAATAATACTAATAAAAAACTTATCAACAGAGTTGCAGTAGCAACAAAAATTGCAGGCAGACCTCTAATAGAATTCCCTTTGCGAGATCGTTTAAAATTTTGGGAAGAAGCAAAAGCTGCAATACATAATTCACAAGAATTATAGTATTTTTATTTTTTTTGAATTATAATAAAAAGAGGTTATAGAGAGGTTAGTTAAATGAATAAAAATCAATCTGCGGGTATGTACATAGTATTAGCCATTGTTGTACTGGTATTTGTTTCATCAGTATTCATGTCTGGTCCGACAACAAGCACAACAGAGTTATCATATTCAAATTTTATAGAAAAACTATCAAATAAAGAGTTTAAGAGGATTGAAAAAGCAGACGATTACCTTATAGCGATTCCAAACGCACAACCTACAACCGGGACCACAACAACGGAACAAAGTCCTTTTGGCATGGTAGAAAAGAAAGTTCCACAGTTGCAATACAAAGTTTTAACACCTGACGACCCTGATTTAATGAAGAAATTAGAAGCGGCAGGAGTTGAGATCTCAGTAAAGAAACCTGCAGAATCATCACAATTACTCGGCATATTAGGATCATTATTATTACCATTATTATTCATAGTATTTTTAGTCGTAATGGCAAAGAGTATTCAAGCCGGAGGTTCTCAAGCAATGTCCTTTGGCAAAAGCAAAGCAAAAATGATGCTTGATAGCAACGTAAAAACCACATTTAACGATGTAGCAGGTATAGATGAAGAGAAGAAAGAACTTGAAGAAATTGTTGATTTTTTAAAACACGGAGAGAAATATTTAAAATTAGGTGCAAAAATTCCCAAGGGTGTACTATTGGTAGGTGCTCCGGGAACTGGTAAAACCTTAATGGCGAAGGCAGTAGCAGGCGAAGCAGGAGTTCCGTTTTTTTCAATAAGCGGTTCTGATTTTGTAGAAATGTTTGTTGGTGTAGGAGCCAGCCGAGTAAGAGATTTATTTGAACAAGCTAAGAAACACCAGCCGTGTATAATATTCATAGATGAAATTGATGCCGTAGGACGCCAACGCGGAGCCGGGTTAGGCGGAGGTCATGATGAACGTGAACAAACACTTAATCAACTTTTAGTAGAGATGGATGGATTTGATGAAAATGTAAATATTATTGTAATTGCAGCTACGAACAGACCTGACATTTTAGATAATGCTTTGTTAAGACCCGGACGTTTTGATCGTCAAATTGTTATTAACAGACCTGATATTCTTGGCAGAGAACAAATTTTAGAGGTTCATGCCAAAAACAAACCGTTAGCAAAAGATGTAGAATTAAAAGTTCTTGCCAAAAGAACTCCGGGTTTTACAGGTGCTGACTTACAAAATCTTTTAAACGAAGCGGCGCTTCTTGCAGCAAGACATGATCAAAAAGAAATCGATATGGACAATTTAGAAGAAGCAATAGATAAAGTTATGGCAGGTCCGGAAAAGAAAAGTCGTATAATATCAGACGAAGAGAAAGAAAATACAGCATACCACGAAGTAGGTCATGCATTGCTTGCCAAATTATTAAAAAACACGGATCCATTACACAAAGTTTCAATCATTCCCAGAGGAATGGCTCTTGGCGTAACAATGACATTACCAGAGAAAGATCATTTAACAATGAAAAAATCTCAGCTACTTGACAGGATAACTATGACATTAGGCGGTAGAGTTGCGGAAGAGATCGTTTACGGAAAAGAATCAATAACAACAGGAGCTTCAAATGATTTAGAAAAAGTTACTTCTCTTGCTCGAAATATGGTTACAACATATGGTATGTCAGAAAAAATGGGGAATCTCCAATACGGAAAAAGTGAAGAACATGTATTTATGGGACGTGATTTTGGTCACACAAGGGATTTTTCTGAAGAAATTGCTGCCGAAATAGACAAAGAAGTTAAAAAAATTGTTGATGAACGCTACGAAATAGCAAAAAAATTACTTTCTGAAAATCGTGATATGCTTGAATATATTTCAAGAACACTTTTAGAAGAAGAAACTATTGACGAAAAACGCTTTGTCGAATTGATGGAAAAAGTGGAAAGTGAAAGACAAAATTAACAAAATCCAATACGCATTAGAAATATTTGTTTTCAATCCTGACAATAATTTTCAAACGGCAAAGGATTACTTTAATGATAAAGAAATAACCATTGAAAAGGCTGAATCCACAAATTGCGACATAATAAGTTTAAAATTTAATTTATCGGATTTAGCAGATATTTCAGATGCTAAAAAATTACTTAAATCATTATTGCCCAAAGTAAAAAAACCATTAATGATAAATGGTTCTAACAATGACGATATTGATAAAGTCTTAATACCTGAACTTATAAAAATACTTGATAGGGAATGTATAATTGCGTCAGCAAATGAAAATACATACAAAGAAATAACACCGATAGCGGCAAAAGGAAATCACAGACTTGTTTTAAAGAGTCCAATTGATATAAATTTATGCAAAGAATTAAATATTCTGGTAACAGATATTGGCTTTCCGAAAGAAAAGATCATAGCGGACCCTGACATAGGGGGTCTAGGATATGGTCTTGAATATGGATACAGTATAATGGAGAAAATAAAACTGGAAAATGATGAATATCTTGATATGCCAATAATAAGTTTTGCTGCATACGAAAGTTTAAAAACAAAAGAAGCAAAAACAGATGAATATTCAAAGAGTTGGGGTGATCTAAAAACAAGAACAAGGATGATTGAGTTAGCAGCAGCATCCGCAGTAAAAGCAGCAGGAGCGGATATAATAGTCATGTACAATCCTGATAATATAAGAATTATGAAAGGACTTGAAGAATGAATTTATCAGGTCTTCAAATATTTAAATATTTACCGGCGGCCAAAAAAACCGAACATACAAATTGCAAAGAATGTGGTTGTCCTACTTGTATGGCGTTTGCAATAAAACTTGCACAGAAACAAGTTAATTATGAAAGATGTAAGTACATGCCTAAAGAATTAAAGGAATTATGTGCACGAAATATGAAACCACCGCAAAAAACAATTACTATAGATAATCTTAAAATTGGCGGAGAAAACGTACTATATCGCCATCAAAAAACATTTGTAAATAAGACTGTTATGGCTGTAATTTTAGACTGTTCTGATACTGATTTTCAAGATAAACTGGTTAGAATAAAGAATTTTGAAATTAATCGAGTAAATGAAAAAATGAAAGTTGATCTTGTTATAATCCGTAATGGAGAAAAACACAAAATTAAAAACCTCTGTGATGAAATTATATATATAGATGAAGATAATTTTAATAAACTTTCTTTAATAAAACTTGAAAATGACAATTTCCAAAAAACAGCCGAAAAACTTATCGAAATAAGAACTAAAGCAATAATTGACAGAGATGAAAAATATTCTGATCCCGTTTGCGTACATTTTAAACCTAAAACAGACAAATATGAATTATGTGCACAAGCTGGTTATTATTTATGTAAATACGCAAATATGCTTATTTTTGAAGATTTTGATGAAAGTCTTTTTGCAACATTAATGACACTTCGTCAAAACATCTTTACAGATCCTGAAAAACCATTACAAGTTGAATCAAAAATTTATGAGTTTAACAATCCGGATGAAAACTCAATAGTTTTTATGACAACAAATTTTGCATTAACATTTTTTGCCGTTGCCAACGAACTGGAAAATCTAAATGTTCCGTCATACCTGATAGTAACACCGGCTGAAGGAATGAGTGTTCTAACCGCTTGGTCGGCAGAAAAATTTACTGCCCAAATGGTAGCAAAAACTTTAGACAAATTTGATTTCATAAATAAAGTAAAAACCCGTAAAATTATAATTCCAGGACTTCTTGCCCATATGAAAGACGAACTTGAAGAATTCGTACCGGATTTTGAAATCATAGTAGGAACAATAGAGGCATATTCGATAGGTGAATTTGTCAAAAATTTTAAAGCTCAAAATTATTAACCAATAAAACTTGTATTTCACCCGGATAAAGGCTTATGTTAAATTTTCCATTTTCCGACACCGGAGCCTTTGAAATTTGTATCGGAATAGTCAAAAGCTCATCTTGATAGTGCGGAACTTTCACTGAAGCCTCAATAAAATCTTTAAAATTTATATTTCCAAAAACTAACACGGTAGTTTTGTTGTAACTCAAGCCATAAGCAAAAATATAAGGATTTGAAGTTTTCAACTGTTTAAAATTTCCATTTGCGATAATTGGAGCAATAAATTTTCTAAAAGCATTAGCACGCTCAAAATCACTTTTCAAAGACAAATCTTTGCCACCGGGTTGTCTTGAAAAATTAAATATATCAATTTGCCCTCTATGGACAAAATAGTAATCATCATCCGTAGAGGTTTTTCTGGCTTTTTTATTTGCCCAAAGGTAAATATAGTTATCCCCCGTAGCAAAACCATCAACATAATACGCATTTACCGGCAACGTAGAATTAAGCCAAAGAATCATATTACTGTACTGTGTACCATTAACCAAGACAGGACTTAACTCATCATGAGTCGTAAAACTACCAATAACCGATTTAGGTTCAGAAAAAGATTTTTTAACAGAATTAGTAAATTTTACATGATTCATAAGCTCAAAAGCTTTTCTCCAATCTTTCATATTAAAATAACTGGCATAAAAACCGTCAAACCCAGCTTGAAGAAGCTTGTCATACGGAGTAAAAACTGCATAAGAAGATGGTGCATCATTCCAAGAATCAGAAGCTTCTGCAAGCCATAAAAATTGGGGATCTTTTCTTCTTGAATAATCAATTAAATCCTTCCAAAATTTTGCAGGTTTGATAGTTGCAACATCTGCTCTTATGCCGTCAGCCCCTAATCTTATAACATAATCTACAAAATCCTTGTACAAATTATATACATCTTGATTTATTTTACTTTCAGTCCCGGCATCAAACAATCTGACATCAGTCCAATCAGCAGGCACAACGGGTTGATTTTCAGCGTCCCTAATAAACAATTCAGGCCGTCTCAGATATAAATCATACGAACCACAGGCCGGCACATCAATAATTACACGGATTTTCCTTTTATGGGCTTCATTGATAAATTTAACAGCTTGTTCTTCCAATGTTAAAGCTGATTTATCACTTTTAAGCTGCGGGTTTAATTCATTAAAACTTACCGGAGCATAAAGCGAACCGGCAGTACCCATAGCCTTAGTTTTTCCCAAAGCCATTACCGGCATAATATGGAGAGTATTTATTCCCATATTTTGAAGCTCATCTAATCTTGAAATTGCATTTAAGAAATTACCGCTTTCTTCACCTTCAGATAATTCAATAATACCATCTTTATTCAAATCTTGAGCCGCGAAAGTTCGCAAATTAATTTCATATATTATGGCATTATCAGATAAAAAAAGTGATCTTAAATCATTAATCCACACATCATCAGCGAATGTTTCGGATAAGCTGAATATAAATATAATAAAAGCAAACAAAATTTTTCTAATCATAATCATACCCCATATAGAATATATTAGCAAACAGGCAATAATTTGGCAAATAGTTATCTGGTATATTTATTTTGGGCAATTTCATCCGGTAAAAACTGTTGATAAACATCGGGATTATCATGCGAATAAATATAGCCTTCACCGAACCCGTATTTTTTTGCATCCTTGTAATGTGCATCCCGCAAATGCAATGGCGGCGGGTAATCTTTCCCGTCAAAAATATCTTGCAATGCCTTATCAACAGCACATATAGCCTCATTAGATTTTTTTGCTCTCGCGACATAAATGACAGCTTCAGCAAGCGGAATCCTGCCTTCGGGCATACCCAGAAGCTCAACAGCTTTATACGCATTCACCGCAATATTAAATGCCGCAGGATCAGCTAAACCGACATCTTCAGCGGCACAAACAATTAATCTTCTCGCAATAAACCTAGGGTCTTCACCTGCTGCAATCATTTTTGCCAGGTAATAAATGGCAGCATCGGCGTCACTGCCCCGCAAACTTTTTTGAAAAGCAGATGCACAATCGTAATGTTCTTGTTGTGAATATCTGGTGTTTCGTTTTTGACAAATACTTTCAATGATTTCAGTTTTAAGATTTCTTCTTCCATCTTTTAAATCACTTGCAAAATAGGCATTTTCAACAATATTAAGCGCATATCTAGCATCACCGCGGGCAAGATTAACAATAAAGTCAATAACACCGGTTTCACAGTCCAAGGGTAAATAATTTTTTGCAAGATATGCAAAACCGCGTTTTATAATACTTTCCATACTCTCATCATCAATAGAATTAAGTCTCACGACTTGAACTCTTGACAAAAGTGCTGGAATAACCTGAAATGAAGGATTTTCGGTAGTTGAACCTATTAAAAACAAGGTACCGTTTTCCAAATGCGGCAGAAGTGCATCCTGTTGTGTTTTTGAATATCTGTGGATTTCATCGATAAACAAAATTGTTTTCATCCCTACTCTTAAAGCTTCTTTTGCATTATCTACAGCTTCTTTAATATCCTTAACTCCGGATGTAACCGCTGAAATTTCAATAAAATTAGCATTAGTTTTAGTTGCAATAAGTCTTGCAAGTGTAGTCTTACCGCATCCGGGAGTTCCCCAAAAAATCAAAGAAAACAATCTGTTTGTTTTCAATAAATTCAATATAGGACTGTTAGGTGAAACAACATTACTTTGTCCTAAAAACTCATCAAGACTTTTTGGTCTTAAAATTTCAGCCAAAGGCACTTGTTTATTTTGATTTTCCAATTCAGTGAATAAATCCATACCCAAATTGTAACATAATTAAAAAAAGTTACCTAATATTGAACATTATTTTTGAAAGAAACAAATCATTTTATGCTATAATCAAACAATGATTAAAAAGCTTTTAATATTAACATCAACAATCTTAATTTTTGTTTTATTCGGTAGAATCATAATATCAAACCAAAATAATAGCGAAGGCAATAGAGTCGTATTTTGGACGCTACAAATGAGTGATTTTTCGGATTACATAAACGGAGTAATAAAAGAATTTGAACTACAAAATCCCAACACCAAGATTTATTGGATAGATGTACCGTTTTCTGAGGGAGAAAAACGGACATTAGCATCTGTATTAAGCAACAATCCGCCGGATTTAATTAATTCAAATCCTGATTTTACAGCATTATTGGCACAAAAAAATGCGTTATATGAAATTAATCCTAAAGATACTGCACAATTTTTACCGGAAATTATTAACGCGTTAAAATATGACGATAAAATTTATTCCATCCCCTGGTATGCGACATCAGCCGTAACTATATACAATAAAAAACTCATAAACAATTCGGGTGTCAATATTCCAAAAACTTATTATGAACTGAGTGAAATTGCACCTGTAATAAAGTTAAAGACAAACTCATATGTATGGCTTCCAAACATTTCTGAGAATGACACCATGCTAAAAATATTAAATAAATATGGAATAAACTCGGCCGAAACAATAAATTCCGAAAAATCAGCGGATGTTTTCAATCTTTTCAAAAATTTATATAAGAAAAACTTAATTCCTAAAGAATCAATCACACAAACTCACAGAGAGGCGCTTGAAAAATACATGTCAGAAAGCATTGTTATTTTTCAAGCTGGTGCAAATTTTTTAAACATGATTAAAGAAAATGCGCCATCAACATACGCAAATACTGATGTAACGACTCAATTAACCGGAGATCTCGGTCAATTTGATTTTTCAATCATGAATTTTGTTATACCTAAAAAAGCAAAAAACAAACAAATGGCTTTAAAATTTGCATTATTTTTAACTAACGAAAAGAACCAGCTTGAACTGGCAAAACTTACGAACATAATTGCAGTGAATCAAAATGCTTTAAAAAATGACTTTTATACAAAATATTTTGAAGGTGATATAATGGCAAAAGCCCGTGTAATAAGCGCAACCCAACTACAGAAAATAAATCCCGTATTCAAAGCCGAACGTAATCAAAAGGAAATCAATTTACTTATAAATGAAGCAGTACAAGAAGTACTATTGGATAAAGCTTCAACACAAGACATTCTTAATCGGGTATCAAAGGAATGGTCCTACCTTAACAGCGCACACAGAATCCGCCAAAAGGTGGTAAACCACCCATAACAGGAGGTCCGAAACTCATAGGTGCTGCCCAAACAGAAGGACATCCGAAAGGATTATACATCGGAGACATCATAAAAGGTGTCATTGCCAACGCGGCACCGGTCATACCAATAGATGTCATATACGGATTTCCCAATGTAAAAGTATTCATAATACTATTCATAGTAGTACCGGTATAAGTATGAGTAGTTTTGTCAATGACATTACCTAACAAAGCATTTGAAACTCCCATAGCGGCGGAACCCACACCATATGAAACTGCTTGTTGCGGAGATGCACCATTATTATATGCCGTTAAACCATCGGTTATGGCGTTAATTCCGGCTATACCTGCCTGAAGTCCGGTAACCAAATTTGAAAAACCAGGATCATATCCACCGTAATAAAACATACAATATATACCTCTTTTATATCCTATATATAATTAAACGCAAATTTAACATTTAAAATTGCCATATTTTTATAATTTATTAAGAATTGTAACAATAAAAATAAAAACCTAAAAGTAAGGGCTGAAATAAACAGATATAAAAGACACAAGGACAAAAGGGATAAAAAAATGAGCATCAGCGTAAATTACAACCAGAATTTTAAAACAGGCATCGACACTTCAATATTAAAAGAAGTATCAGCAGAGATTTTAAAAAGAGCACAAGCGAAAGCAATGAATGTTCAATCTGGTCGCACCATCTCATTTACAACGACGGATTTAGGGTTGGATTTATATCAAGGCAAAGTTGATACAAACACAGCACGTCAAGTTGCCATGAATAATTCCGGTTTACAAATACAACTTAATCAAAACATATTAGATTCAATAAAATTTTTAAACACACAAGCAGCACAAAAAGTTCAAAAAAATGTTGAAGGTAAAATTGCATTTTCAGTATATGAGGGTGCAGATGTACAAAAAGCTGCAGAAACACCAAAATTCAATTCAATAGTAAGCTTTGGCACAGCAAAAGACAAAAACGGCTCAAACCCTTTTTATCACGGTGAACTTTTAGCAAACGGACAAAAGAAAGAAGATAAACGCGAAGATATTAACATTTTTGGTTAATAAAAATCTTCATCTTCTTCATTATCATAAGATTCCTCAATTTTTTTAATTTTTTTACCATTATCCTCTTTAGACTTTTCACTGAGGGTAATCTTCTTTTTTTTGGCATTGATAACATTTGCGACATTCATCATAGCAAGCGAATTAAGAGTAGCTCTTAAGACAGCGCTTTGATCCATATACTTATTTTCCTGATCAGGTTCATCTTCTTCGTGCCTTTGCTGAGCAAAGTATTCGCCGCCCTGCCCCATTTTATCATCTTGAGTTTTAGCGGCAGTACCGGATATGTCACCACTTTTAAAATTAAATGCGCCTCCGATTCCGAAAAATCCTGCGGATCTGTTATCGACCATAGTTTATACCCTTTGTGTTTATTAGATTATAACTAACCTGATGAAATATTAACTCCACTAAATAAATTATTTTGCTACAATGTAAAAAAAATTTTACATAACGGCATTATAACACTTTTATTGAAAAAGGCAATCAGATATGATAATATATAGTTAAGAGGATTTGGGAAAATGAAACCAAATAAAGGATTCACATTTGCGGAAATAATGGTAACGATTGCGGTTTTGGGAGTAATATACGCACTGGTTATGCCGAGTATATTATATGGCAATCCTAATCAGGACAAGCTGATGATGAAAAAAGCATATCACATATTTAGCGATATAATGTACGACATAATAAATGATGACGGCAATTATCCAACTGATTACGGAGTATGTCCCGACAATAACACCGGCGGATATATAGGTTTTGACTGTGCATCATCCAGTGCAAAGCTTCCTTATCTTTTTTCAAAGAGGGTTAATCTTTTAGTTGGGAAGATAGACAGCATATCAGATTTAGAAACCAATTCAGATTATACAAAATCTTCATCAGATGAATGTATGGGAATTGCTTCTTCTTGCTATTTTTTAGAAACGAATGACAGAATAATTTGGACATTTCCCAAAGCAAATTTCACAAAAGGGAGTTACACATCAAGTCACCTAATAGGGATTGATGTAAACGGGGATAAAGAGCCAAATTGTTACGAGGGCAGCACTTCTGATGGTTGTGCAGACCGAGAAAAAAACTTTGATCAATTCAGAATAGAATTATTCAATGATGGAAGGATAAAAATAAACGAAACTGATGAATGGGCAATTGAGGCAATAAAAGCCGAATCATCTTTAAACTAAGGAGGATTATGAACAAACGAGGGTTTACATTAACAGAATTAATGATAGCGTTAACCGTTATGGGTATAATATGTGTAACCGTACTTCCTGCAATAGTTAGGACAGCACCTGCGAAAAACAAAATAATGATGAAACAAGCGTATTATACAACGACAACATTGGTAAGTGATTTAATAAACAATCCCAACCTATACCCACAAGTAGACTCTGAAGGTAATATGAAAGTCGGTTTTGATAACACAGAAGAAGTGGAATACGCCGGCGAAACATATGGAGGTGCAGCCACAAACGATGGTAACGGAGCATACGCAAAGTTTATCGGTTTATTTTCCGCACACCTAAACAAAGACGGTGAAATAGAGACAACGTGTCCAAGCAGCAGCAGTGAGGAAGAGGCTGTACCGGATGACAGCACATGGCAATACTGCAGAATTTTCACAAGTCCTAACGGTATGAAGTGGTCATTATACAGCGTATACACAACGGCTTCAGGGGAAAATACAAACACAATAGTAGTTGATGTAAATGGGAATAAAGAACCCAATTGTATGCAAGGAGATGATAGTGCCAATCAGGAGTGCAAAGACAGAGAAGAAGACTTTGACAGATTCAGCATGGAAATAAAAGATGACGGTACAGTAACAATACCGGAAGAACAAACCTGGGCCAGAGAGGCAATTCAAGTAAGTTCATCAATTACCAAATAAAAAATTTTGTAATATAATAAAGTAGATAAAGCAGCCGGATAATCGCGCAGAAATGTGAGGAAAGTCCGTGCATTCAAGGACAGACCGCCGGAGAAACTCCGGACGGCGTGAGCCGGTGGATAGGACCACAGGAAATATACTGCCGATGGATTTGAAATCACAGGCCGACTGGC
>CALUQI010000011.1 GCA_944322875.1 Candidatus Gastranaerophilales bacterium | reverse complement strand
TACCCTGGATGCGATTCGAACGCATGACCTACCGCTTAGAAGGCGGTTGCTCTATCCAGCTGAGCTACCAGGGCATAATTCTATACTATCATATAAATATTTTCTTGCAACTGCTTTTTAATATTTACTAAAATCTGATTGTATAACTGTTTTTTTTTAGCTATAATTTTCTTGGATTAATTGAAAAGGATATAAGATTATGCTAACCGGAAATGAAATCAGACAACTTTATTTAGATTATTTTAAAAATAAACATCAGCACACTATCGTTGAAAGTTCGAGTCTTGTACCGGATAACCCAACTGTGCTTTTAACAACAGCAGGAATGCTGCAATTTTTGCCTATATTTCTAGGTATTGTTAAATCACCATATAATCCTCCTCGTGCTGCTTCTTGCCAAAAATGTGCTCGTGCAGGAGGCAAAGACAGTGATATAGAAAATGTTGGAAGAACTCCAAGACATCATACTTTTTTTGAAATGCTTGGCAACTTTTCTTTTGGAGATTATTATAAAAGAGAAATTATTCCTTGGGCCTGGGAGTTTGTTACTGAAGTTCTTAAACTTGATAAAGACAGACTATGGATTACAATTTTTGAAACAGATGACGAAGCTTATGATATATGGCGTAGTGTTGGTGTTCCGGCTGACAGAATTAAACGGAAAGGTAAGAAAGATAATTTTTGGGGTCCTCCGGGGGCTTCCGGTTCTTGCGGACCTTGCTCTGAAATCCATTACGATTTAGGTGAACAATTCAAATGTAAAGATCCCAATTGCGGAATAGATACTTGTGAATGCGACCGTTGGGTTGAAATATGGAATCTTGTATTTACCGAACTTTATCAAGATGAAGACGGCAATCAATCACCTCTTGACAGTAAAAATGTTGACACTGGTATGGGATTAGAAAGAATTACAATGGTTTGTCAAAACGTTGCATCAACATTTGAAACAGATCTTTTAAAACCTATCATGAATAAAGTTTCTGAAATGTCCGGAGTCCCGTATAAAAAATCTGAAAAAACTGACATTTCTCTTCGCATTATTACAGATCATGCCAGATGCGTAACCTTTTTAATTTCAGATGGAGTCATCCCTGGTAATGAGGGCAGAAGTTATGTTTTAAGAATGATTCTACGGCGTGCACTAAGACACGGCAAAATGCTGGGACTAGAACTGCCATTTTTGTACAAACTGGTTGATGTGGTTGTTGAAAACTATGGCGATGCATATCCGGAACTTGTTAAAAACAAAACTAAAGTTATTGATACAATAAAAAAAGAAGAAGAAAGATTTGCCAAAACACTTGACAGAGGATATAAGCTTCTTGATGAATTTATATCAAACAAGCAAAACATTGATGGCGAAAGTGCATTCAAACTATATGACACATTCGGTTTTCCGTTTGAATTAACTAAAGAAATAGCACAAGAGAATAATTTAAGTGTTGATGAAGAAGGCTTTAAAGCAGCAATGCAGGAACAAAAAGATCGTGCAAAAGCTGCAACTCAAAAAATCAGTGTAACAGGTGATATCAAATATGCCAAAATCGAGGAAAAAGTCGGTTCCACTGACTTTACAGGTTATGAGCTCGACGAGTGCGATGCGACAATTCTTGATTTAGTCGAAGGTGACGGTTATACCGATATAATTTTGGATAAAACTCCATTTTATGCTGAATGCGGAGGTCAAACCGGAGATAGCGGTTATATTGAAAATAACAATCTAAAAGCCGAAGTATTAACAACATTCAAGGTTAATAAACTATTTGTTCATCGTTCTAAAATAATAAATGGTGAAGTAACAATCGGTGAAAAAGTTACAGCCAAAATTGATTCAGCACGTCGAGAAGAAATAAGACTTCACCATACATCAGCACACTTATTACAAGCTGCTTTGATTAAAATATTAGGAGGCGAAGTTCATCAGGCCGGATCCCAAGTTGAAGAAAATCGTATGCGTTTTGACTTTACATACCCAAGAGCTATGACTCCTGAGGAAATAGTGAGTGTCGAGAAACTTTTAAACAATTGGGTTTCTAAAGGTTTAAAAGTAACCACTGAAGTTATGGATATTGAAAAAGCAAAACTTACCGGCGCAACAGCATTGTTCGGTGAAAAATATGAAGATGAAGTACGTGTTGTCTCTATAGGTAATGAAACTTGCATTTCGAAAGAATTTTGTGCCGGAACTCATGCAAGAAACACAAGGGATTTACGTTTAGTAAAAATTGTATCAGAAAGTGCAATATCTGCAGGAACAAGACGTATTGAATTGGCTGTTTCACACGCTGCTTTTAAATTTATGAATGATAAAGTTAAAGAAATAGATAAACTTTCGTTACTTTTTAAAACTCATTACGACGAAATAATAACAAGAGTAGAAAAACTTTTTGAAGAAAATAAAGAACTTCAAAAAGAACTCATTAAGGTAAAAGAAGAAAATGCACGTAATAAATTTTCATCATTCATATCAAAAGCTAATGACATTTCAGGAGGTAAATTATTCATATCAAAAGTTGAAGATTTTGATGCAAATACTCTAAAAGCTGGAATAGAACTCTTATCAAGCAAATTTGGACAAAGTATAATTGTGCTGGCTAATCACAAAACTGTTGTCGCAAAAATATCGGAAAATTTTGTTAACAACGGAATTAATGCAGGAAAAATTGTTGGAGAAATAGCACGTGCAACCGGTGCAAACGGCGGCGGACGACCAAATTTTGCTCAGGGAGGAATAAAAGATTCTGCTAACTTGGATAAAATTCTTAACGATTTACAAAATGAAATTTGTCAAAGTTTGAGCGTTGTATAAAATATTACCTTGTTCTTTTATATTGGATATTGATTACGGATTTTGTTTTTCGTAACCAAAATTTTCAAGTGCGGATTTTTTCTTGCGCCAATCTTTTTCTACTTTCACATTTAATTCCAAATAAACCTTTTTATCGGTAATTATCTCCAATTCTTTGCGAGCTTCAGTACCTATTTTTTTTAGCATACTTGCGCCCTTACCAATTAATATCCCTTTTTGGCTTTTAGTCTCGCAGTAAATAATTGCAATAATTCTATCTATACCAACATCCTCTTTATAACTTTCAACCTTGACAGCTACAGAATGAGGAATTTCATCAGAAGTGTTTAGCAATATTTTTTCCCTAATTATTTCAGCAGTAACATCTCGCATGGTTTCTTCTGTAACTACATCTTCAGGATACATCGGGTTCCCTTCCGGCAGCTTGTTATAAATATTTTTTAATAAGGTATCTATATTTCTGCCTGTCTTTGCTGAAATTTTTACTACAGGTAAATTTTTATCGAAAAGTTTTTTGTACGATAACAAATTCTCCTCTATTTTTAAAGTATCTTTTACTCTATCCACCTTATTCATGACTATGATAACCGGTGTATCCGTATTTAAGATATTTTTAGCAATCCAATTATCCCCTTTGCCTGCAGGCTCAGATCCGTCAACAAGGAATATAATCAAATCTGCATCAGGAACAGCTATTTTTGCTTCATCAAGTAAAAATTCTCCAAGTTTGTTAAAAGGCTTATGAACACCGGGAGTATCTATAAAAACGATTTGACCCCTTTCTTCAGTGTAAATACCTCTAATTCTTTTTCTGGTAGTTTGAGCTTTATCTGTTGCTATAACAATTTTTTGTCCGAGGATTTTATTTAATAATGTAGATTTACCTACGTTAGGACGACCTATTATACTTGTAAAACCACTTTTCATAGACTTAGTATAACATAAAGGTTTCAATTTATTAAGAAACTAGCAAATTTTTTTCATCTGGAGTATTATGTAAAATAGTGTAGTGTAAATTTTCGGGAATGTGATGATAAATAGAAGAAATATATTGGCAGCATTAACAATAATATGTTTAATTTTCGGATCGGCAAATGCCTCTAGTTTAGTTAACATGGATATAAAAAAGACCTCAGATAGTGGAGTCAGCGTAACATTTTATGTAACCGGCACAACAGGAAATGCAATGGTTACAAGAAAATCAAACAACAAATATGTTATACTTATGCCGAGTATTTCTAGTAAAAGTGCTTTCACACCCGATATAAGTTCTGTAAAAGAAGTGATAACCGGGGTGGATGTAAAAAATATAGATGATGGCATGAGCGGTTACACAAAAGTTACATTTATTACTACAAAGCCAATAAACATTGAAACAAAAATGCAAAAAACGGCACCATTATCTAATGAAGAAAAAGAGACAAAAGCTATAATTGCACAAGTAAAAACACATCCAAACCAAGCAAATTCAACAAAAAACACAGCAGAAAACGAAAAAAATAAAACAACTGTTAATGTACAGTCTAAAGAAAATAGTATTCAAGAAAAAAAATCAGTATCTAACGCATCAAAAGACACAACAAATAAGGTGGTGTTCCAAGACAAAAAAACAGATAAACCCGAAGTAAAGGAAACTGAACCTAAAAAAACACAAAACATAACGCAAAAGGAACCTATTGCAACAGAAACAAATACCCCGGAAGCTATTAATAACGACGAAGGTAATAATAAACTTACATCCAAAGATATTGAATCTTTGGAGCCAAAAGCAATTAAAAAAACAAATACATCATCTAAAAAAGGTTGGAGTTTGTTACTTCTTCCTATCTTAGCCTTGTACATGGCAATTAAAATGATAAAAAATTCAATTGCAAAATCAAATGCATTAAAAATGTCATTTGCTGAAAACCTGGCAGAAAAACCTTATGTTGAAGAAAATTATGATGATTTGATAAACAATAAAGAACTCAACTGGCAAGAAAGGTATCAAAAATATTTAAAAGAAACCAACGGTAAAGTCAATAAACACGAATACAAATTCATAAAATCCGATAACACAACAAGCGAAATAGATAAAAAACGTATTGAACTTGAAAACACATATGAAAAAACTCCGGATATATATAAGGCCCCCGTAAATATTCCGGAAGAAACAATACCTGAAGTTCAATCAGAAGATGATGCAATTCAAAAACAAATAACTGAAATTAAATTAAAATCATTTGCAAAACCCTTATCATTAAATAAAACTAACAGAAATAAACTAAGGAAGGATTTACCTGTATTCAATCCAATAAAAGAAGGCAGATTTGTAAAACTACAAGAAAACTCAATAAACCGATCCAGACGAAAATTCAATGAGGCCAATTTAAATGTGTCAGATTTAATAAAAACAGGCAACAAATATTTGGAAGAAAATCTTAAAAACACAGACAATCTACAGAGAAATAACTACATAATCTCATCAGTTGAAGAATACTTTTCAATATTAGACAGAGAACAAAAACCTAAGAACAATAGTGAAGATTTATCAAAACGAGTTGCAGCAAGTTTGGCTCAAGTAAAGCCATCTATGACGCTAAAAAAGCCTGCGCCAACACATTCAAATCCAATAACCAGAACTACAAACACAAACGAATACTTGAACGGTCTAATTGTTAAATCAGGATATAACATAGATGAGAACCGGGGATTTTATCTGGTGAGTTTAGACGGTGTAAGTGCAATAATAGGCCGCATCAAAGATGAAATTTTTGTTATCAAAAAATTCAATGAGAATGTTGACAAACTTCAAGTAAGACCTGACGGTGAAAATGTTTATATTGTAAAGGCAGGTAACTTTAAGTCCCTGGTTGACGTAGATGAAAATAAGATGGGTGTACTTATTGAATTATAATATCTCTTTGGGGAGTAGATGTTAAAAAAAATAGTAATAATCACAATTTTATTGATATTAGGAGGGATTTTCTTTTGTGCAATAAAAGGAATTGGAATTCAGCCTAAAAAAACAGTAATTCAATTTTCAAGTTGGGGATCAAAATCAGAATTAGAAATATTGAAGACAGTGATAAAAGACTATGAAACAGAAAATCCTGAGATAAAAATAGACTTAATGCATATTCCCCAAAACTATTTTCAAAAAATACATCTACTTTTTGCATCTAATACTCCACCTGACGTGATATTCATAAACAACCATTATTTACCGGTATATGCTAATGCAGGTTTGCTGGAGCCCTTACAAACCAACGATGATTTCTACGAAAAATCAATAATAGGTCTTTCCTGGGGAAACACTTTATATGCAATACCAAGAGATATTTCAACTCTTGTCATATACTATAATAAAGACATTTTCGACAGAAATAAAATAAAATATCCCAATGGAGACTGGACCTTCAATGAGTTTTTAAATACAGCAAAGAAGCTCACTCACGACGGCGTATACGGTATAAGTTTTGAGGAAGATGTACTTTTTTATTTACCATATTTAATGAGTGAAGGTGGGGGGATACTTTCTGATGATTTGTCAAGAATGATAATAAACGATGAACCCAGCAAGAAAGGACTTGAATTTTACGCGAACCTTCGAAAAAAATACCATGTTGCACCAAAACGTGAAGAGATTGCGAGTGCAACAATGGCACAGATGTTTTTGCAAGGCAAATTAGCAATGCATTTGTCCGGCAGATGGTTAGTTCCAAAGTATCGTTCAGAAGCTGGTTTTGATTGGGATGTGGTTTCATTTCCAAAAGGTGAAGCCGGCAGCGTAGTGCCTTTGGATGTTTCAGGATGGGCTGTAGCTAAAGACTCAAAACACAAAGCAGAAGCGATAAAATTTATAAATTACTTATCTTCGGCAAAAACAATAGAAAAATTTACAAAAAGCGGACTTATTGTACCAGCAAGAAAAGACGTAGCATTAAGTTCAAGTTTTATAGATAATCAGAAACCAATTCACGCAAAAGTTTTTCTGGATACCATCGAAAATTCCAAACCTACACCTGTTTCAATAGATTATAAAGAAATAATGGACAACCTTAAAGGTAAATTTGAACACGTTTTCAACTAAATAATAATAGAATAATAAAAGGAAAGGAAATCTAAATGACAAAATTAAAAATAGAAATATTGCCACATAACAAAAATATACCGAAATACCAAACGTACGGTGCCGCCGGAATGGATTTAAGTGCAGCAATAAAAGAACCCCTAACATTATTACCGTTAGAAAGAACTTTAATCCCTACAGGTATAAAAATCGAACTTGAACACGGTTATGAAGCACAAATAAGACCACGTTCTGGGTTATCAATAAAACATGGAATAACACTTGTAAACTGTGTAGGAACAATAGATGAAGACTACCGCGGAGAAGTATGCGTGCCTGTCATTAACCTCTCAAATGAGGCATACACAATTGAACCTGAAGAAAGAATAGCCCAAATGGTTATTTCCCAAGTAGAAAAAGCCGAGATAGAAATAGTTAATGAATTAACTTGCACAGAACGCGGTAGTGGCGGATTTGGTTCGACAGGTAAATAAATTTCCATCTAAATAGTGTATTGAATGAAACCTAAAATGCGTTACAATTGTTTTAAGTAATGTTAAATTTATAATCATATATGTCAAAAAATTTACATTATCAGGTTTAACATGATATACAAGTAGGTGGAATTCAGTTTTGGATAAAAATAAGGTAGAAAATAACAAATCGACTTCATCAAAGAAGTCCTTAGACTCCAATCCTATCAATAAAAAGGTTACCAACCCAATTACAGATAAGATAAATTCTGCTGTTGAAAAAAGGGTTAAAACAGTAGCAGAAAAAATAACAAATCCAATTTCTGAAACCACCAACAATATCGTAGCCAAAATAAATAATTTTAACACCTACAGAACAAACAACCGATTATATTCGGGTGGTATCAATGCCCCGCTTAGCACACAACATAAATTTGTAAATTATTCTGACCTTTTACAAGAAATAGGAAACAATTTCAAGAATTCTAACGGACTTGCAGAACTATTTGCTTCTCTAAACAATACATTTAATGAAAAAATGGATTGTAATTTTACAGCATTTGGACTTTATCACGAAAAATCAAAATGTATAAACTTAAGGTTATACACTAAACGAGGTGATACATACTCATCAAAAATATTCTTGTCAGACGATTCAAATCCGGTTATTCAATGTTTTAAAACATTAGCACCGATATCAAAAGACGACATAAAATTTTTAAAAATCCCCTACATATATAATTCATCAGCATTTATCGTCCCAATGATTTCAATAAACCAATGTATAGGAGTAGTTATATTAGGTAAAGAAAGTTTTGACCTAAACGTAAATTTATTGGAGCTTTTTGCAAATTATTTAGGGATGTATATGCATAATGCAGAACTGATTGCACAAACCAATAAATACGCAAACACTGATACACTAACTACATTGTACAATCACCGAGGATTTCAAGAGGTACTATCCTCAGAAATCCAAAAAGCAGAAGAAAATAAGACATCATTATCAATAGTAATGCTTGATGTAAACAACATATCTAAAATAAACCGAGAACTGGGTCATGCAAAAGGAGATGAAGTAATAAAACTTGTAGCCGAAAAGGTGAAACAAAATATAAGACCTTCTGATAAAGCGGGAAGATATGGCGGTGATGAGATAGCGATTATAATGCCAAACACTGATACAGCAGAGGCAAAATATATGGCGGAATACATTACCTACTGTCTTTCGTGTTGTTTTGTTGATGATGTTGGACCCGTTAAGGTTTCAGTAGGGATTTCAACATACCCACAATGCACCAAAAATCAAGAAAAACTGTTAATCTTAGCAGAACAAGCAAAATATATTTCACAAGCAAAAGGCTATAAAGAGGGCATGTCGGCAATAATAAGCTCATCGGATTACAACTTCTGGGACGATGTTGCACTTAATTCATTTGCTGAAATTTTGGCGAAACGTCATTCACAAATCGGTATAAACTTTGAAGATGAACTTCTACACAAATTCAATAACGAACAAATCCATTCAAGAAATCACCTAATGGAAATTGCGACATCACTAGCGGGAGCAATTGATGCAAAAGATCCATATACAAAAGATCACTCCACATCAGTATCAAGATATGCAGTAGCACTTGCCAGAACAATAAACCTTCCTGAGGAAGAAGTAGAACAAATCAAACTTGGAGCACTTCTACACGATGTAGGTAAAATTGGTATTCCCGAAAGTGTATTAAAGAAACCTGATAAATTATTAGACGACGAATGGGAAATAATGAAACAACATCCGACTATAGGTGCTGAAAAAGTATTAGCACCAAATGAAGCGCTAAAGGATTTAATACCTATAGTAAAATACCACCACGAAAGAATAGACGGTTTAGGCTATCCTTCAAGATTAAAGGGTGAGCAGATACCTCTGGCTGCAAGAATTGTATCGGTAGCAGATGCCTATCATGCACTTATAAGCGACAGACCGTACAGAAAAGGAATGCCCATAGAAAAAGCTTGTGAAATCCTAAAAATGGGTGCAGGAACACAATGGGATGCTGATTTAGTAAGACATTTTATATCAATAGCACCGTCGATATCAACCAGTGTTTAAAAATTAATAATAAAACCCATCGATTTTCATGCGTCTTATAACTTCCTCCAAGCTTTCATCTGAACAGACATAAGACAATCTGAAAAATCCTTCGCCACAGTTGCCGAAAGCATTTCCAGGCACAACAACTATTCCTGATTTATTCAATAAATCTTCACAAAATTCAAAAGAAGAGTTGTACCTTTTAGGAATAGGCAGCCACAAATAGAAAGTTGTATGAGGTACATTAGACATATCCCATCCCAATTCAGAAAAACCTTTTACCATAATTTCTTGCTTGCGTTTGTAACCGAGATTGCCTTGTTTTATATATTTATCACCTTCATCTGAATTTAGTATTTCAGCACAAGCTTTTTGCAATGCTTTAAATATACCGTTATCAATAGTAGATTTACCTTTTCCGAAACGTTGAACAACAAACTCGTTGCCACAAATCCAACCAAGTCGCCATCCTGTAACGGCATAAGGTTTTGAAAAACTATGGAACTCAACAGCAACATCCTTAGCACCTTCAACTTCAAACACACTAAATGGTTTTTCATCTTCACTAAAATACAAATCTGCATATGCCAAATCTGAAATTAACAGAATATTATGCTTTTTACAAAAATCTACTGCCGACTTTACATATTCTTTTGTTGCACTGACACCAAGCGGATTATTAGGATAATTTATTATTAATGCTTTAAGATTATAAGGATTGAAACCTTCATTCAAAAACTTTTCAAAGACATCATCCAAACAAGGCATATAATTATTATCCTTAGTTAACGGTATATGATAAGCCATTCCACCGGCACATTGAACAAATTGCAAATAAGAAGCATAACAAGGATCGGGAACCATAATAATATCCTTATCAACATCTTTTGGAGTTATTAGGAATCTAATCAAATTTGCAATACCTTCTTTGGAACCAACTAATGAAAATATTTCTTTTTCAGGATCCATATTAACCC
Organism: Candidatus Gastranaerophilales bacterium; assembly: GCA_944322875.1. Lineage (GTDB taxonomy): Bacteria > Cyanobacteriota > Vampirovibrionia > Gastranaerophilales > Gastranaerophilaceae > SIG32. The sequence continues at coordinate 21,119 of CALUQI010000011.1, read as the reverse complement.
CAAAACGATTTTTCATCCTCTGCGCTACAGCATTTCTAAAATAATCCTCACCCTTTGGGGTAGAATAGGTATGAATACCATCTTCATCCAAAATTTGTTTTAATCTGTCAACAAGAATTTTCGGCGGATTTGCAGTAGGAGCACCCATAGAAAGTGAAATCGGAGCTCTGTCTTTAGCTTTTAATTGAGGTGTCAATTTTTTAGTTTTTTCTTTAAGTCTGAACATTATGTAAGATTCTAAAGACATAACATCTTTATTAAACAGATTTTCTTTAAAATTATTCATCATTATTTCCTTCCATCATTTTCATAGGTCCATCTAAAGATGCCGTTACGAATTGTTTTGTATACTCATTATCCTGTCTGAGCATTTCCTCGGGAGTCCCCTCAAAAACGATTTTTCCATTATACAACATAATAACTCTATCAGCAGTTCTTGTTATAGTAGACATCTGGTGTGTAACAACGATGGATGCAGCATTTGTTTCTTCTTTCAATCTGACAATATAATCTTCAATCAATGTTGAAGAAATCGGATCCAAACCAGCAGTAGGTTCATCATACAAAATTGATTTTGGCTCAGTCACGATAGCACGTGCAAAACTAACTCGTTTTTGCATGCCACCAGAAAGTTCCGACGGAAAAAGTTTTTCAATGCCTTTTAACCCAACAAGTTCCAATTTTTGTTCAACAATATCTTTTATTTGTTCTTCAGTATATTTTTTTCTCAAATCACGTCTTTCTCTAAGCGCAAAAGAAATATTGTCAGCTACATTGATAGAATCAAACAAAGCAGAATATTGAAAAACCATGGCAATATCCCCTGGAGAAGTAATTATTTCTCCTTCATCTTTAGAAATAAGACCGCATATTAGTTTCAATACGGTACTTTTACCGGATCCGCTGAATCCGACAACAGCAAGTGTTTCCTTATCATTAACTTTAAATGATATGTTATCAATAACCTTTCTGTCGCCAAATTTCTTTACTAAATTTTTTACTTCAATACTCATAATGTACTCACCATTTTATTAAAAGAAAAACGCAATTGCAAATATCATATCCCAAATAACAATAGCCACGAAAGACCAAACTACAGCTTTAGTAGTAGCAAGCCCGACACCTTTGGCACCACCAGAAGCAAAATAACCGCAAGAACAACTTATTAAAGCTATTGTACCTCCGAAAAATACTGCTTTCAAAAGACTCACCCAAAGGTCTTTCATATAGATGCCTAGCCAAGCTGAATCAAAATAAGCTCTGTAGTTTAAACCTGCAAACAAATCAGCTGTTATAGCACCGGCAATAATTCCGACAGCAGCAGCTATAAGCGTAATAAAAGGCATCATCAAAATCCCAGATAAAACACGTGGAACAAAAAGATACTCAACAGAATTAACCTTTAAAACTTCTATTGCATCAATTTGTTCTGTAACCCTCATTGTTGCTAATTCTGAAGCCAAAGAAGAACCAATCATCGATATAATAGCAAAGCCTGACATAATAACTGCAACTTCTCTTATAATCAATATTGACATCATCATTCCGATATAATTACCGCCGCCTTGTTTTACCATCTCTAATGCCACTTGTGATGTAACTATAACTGATGTCATCCCTACAATGGTTAGCGTTATTGGTAAAGAACTTACTCCAAATCTTGAGCATTGATAAATTAATTCTTTAAAGTCAATATGTCCTTTCAATAAGGATTTAATTACACAAATTCCATTTTGAGTTATTTTCCCTAAAGTATCTAAAAAATCAGTCAAAATATCAATTAAAGCGATAAACACTTTATATGTAGCTGATTGTTTGTAATATTTGTGTAACATCCCCATACCGTAATTATACAAAAAACTCCATAATAATGTCAATTTAACGAATGAAAGAATTTTATGATATAATCAAGCTATGATAGAACTAATGATATTATTCGTTTTAACTCGCAGAGAATTAACTATGTATTCTATACAAAAGTACATAGATGAGAATTTCGGCGGATACACAAAACCTAGCTTTGGAGCTATAAAACCAGCTCTTACAAGACTAGAAAGAAGCAATTGTATTACAAGCAGAAAAATGATGTCAGATGGTGGGAAATTATCTGTATTTTATTCTATTACAAAGAACGGACTTGATGAATTAAAAAGACTTATTCTTGAAAATCTCAGCGACAACCCTCTGCAGTTTTTTTCTAATGCACGTGTAAAAATTTCGTGTGCCTCATTTTTATCAAAAGATGAATGTACAGACTTATTTTTCCACATAAAATCATTAGCATTGCAACACAAATCCAAAGCAGAAAATATCATAAACAATGAATACAACCAATTAAGTTTCTATCAAAGAATTATTTTGGATAACACAATATGTGAATATTCAAATTTTATAACAATAATAGAAGGACTGGAAAAAGAAAATGCCGGCCATAGTTAACAGCATCATTCAAAATTCAATAGCTGAAGAAATTGAAATTGAATCCGGTGATGAAATTTTATCAATCGACAATAATAAGCTGTCCGATATGATTGATTATAATTTCTATTGTAAATCCGAATCTCTGACACTGGAAATAAAAAAGCGAAGCGGAGAAATTGAACTTATTGAAATAGAGAAAGATTATGACGAAGATTTAGGGATTATATTTGAAAGTGCAGTATTTGACAAATTAAAACCTTGTCTTAATAATTGTATTTTTTGTTTTGTAGATCAACAGCCCAAAGGATTACGAAACACTTTATATATAAAAGATGATGATTACAGGCTTTCGTACCTACAAGGCACATACATAACATTAACAAATTTAACCGAAAGAGATAAGGATCGCATAAAAAAAATGCACTTAGGTCCGTTTTATGTTTCAGTACACACTACAAATCCAGAATTACGCTGTAAAATGCTCAGAAACCCTAATGCCGGTAGAGCTTTGGAAAACTTAAACTGGTTCAGAAAAAATAAGATACCTTTTCATGCTCAAATAGTTCTTTGTCCTGGCATAAACGACGGACAAGAACTTGAAAGAACACTTTCAGATCTGGCAAAGCTAAAAAACACAGTACTTTCAACCGCAATTGTACCTGTAGGAATCACTCAGTTTAGAAAAGAAAAACTAAAAAAGGTAGACAAAGAATGTGCACAAGAGACAATAAATATTGCATCAAAATACAAACGTGTCTGTTGTTCAGATGAAATTTTTCTACTTGCAGAAAAAGAAATACCACAGGCAAAATATTATGGGAATTTTCCACAGCTTGATGATGGTGTAGGTGCAATAAGGTTACTGCTTGAGGATTTTAAAAAACACAAATTACCAAAGAGACTTAAAAAACCTGTTAATTTCACCTTTGCAACATCATATGCAGCTAAAAGTGCTATTGAGTATATTTGTTCTGAACTAAATAAAACAGAAAATCTTACTTGTTCAGTCAAACCTGTCAAATCAGAATATTGGGGTGAAGATATAACAGTTGCAGGGCTTATCACAACAGACGATTTAATAAAAGCAATAAAAGACACAGATAGTGATTTTATCGTTATACCATCAGTAATGCTAAAACCTTTTAGTGAAGATTTTTTGGACGGGAAAACTTTAGACTATGTAAAAGAGACGACGAAAAAGAATTTTTTCGTCGTCCGAGACATATATTCAATATCTGAGCTTATCAATTACATAAACACGTTGTAACTTAATATCTTTCTAAATATCTGTCAAGCTCCCATTGAGAAACATACGTTCTGAAAGAATCCCATTCTTTACGTTTAGAAGACATGAACTCATTAAAGATATGATCACCAAGAGCCGCTCTTGCAACAAGAGACTTATCCAGCTGTTCAATAGCATCAGCAAGACTCCCCGGCAGTGAATCAATTCTTTGCTTTCTTCTCTCTTTAGTCGAAAGTGTGTATATGTTGCTTTCGACAGGAGCTGGCGGATCAATTTTATTTCTTACACCATCAAGACAAGCTTCTAAAATGGCTGCAAAAGCCAAATAAGGATTACAAGAAGGATCCGGTGATCTTAGCTCAACTCTTGTTGCATTTCCACGTTTAGCAGGCACTCTTAAAAGTGCACTTCTGTTTGCCAACGACCAAGCCAAATATACCGGAGCTTCATAACCCGGAACTAACCTTTTATAACTGTTTACAGTCGGATTTGTAACTGCAGTTATGCTTTTTACATGCTTGAGCATGCCGCCGATTGAATATTTTGCCACATCCGATAATTGGTATTCTTCTTTTTCTTCATAAAATGCATTTTTACCGTCCTTAAATAATGAAACATTACAATGCATGCCAGAACCATTAATCCCATATATAGGTTTTGGCATAAAAGTAGCATGCAAATTATGTTTTGCGGCTATTGCTTTTACGGCGATTCTGAACGTTACAACATTGTCTGCCGCTGTTAATATATCGGTATATCTAAAATCGATTTCATGCTGCCCGTCAGCAACTTCATGATGAGATGCTTCTATGTCAAATCCCATTTCTTTGAGAGTCAAAACAATATCGCCTCGAACATCTTCACCCAAATCTTCTGGTCCAACATCATAATATCCAGCTCTGTCTTGCGTCGTTGTCGTAACTTTCCCATCCTTATCTTTTGCAAATAAGAAGAACTCCGCTTCAGGACCTATATTCATAGAAAATCCCATTTTTTCCGCTTCTTTCATCACTCGTTTCAGGTTACACCTCGGGCAGCCTTCAAACGGAGTCCCATCTGCATTGTATATATCGCAAATTAATCTGGCTGAAGTTATTCCATCCTTTTCCCTCCAAGGCAATATCTGAAAGGAATTTATATCAGGATAAAAGAACATATCCGATGTTTCTATACTTCTGAAACCTTTTATTGATGAACCGTCAAGCATCATTTCGTTTGCAAGCGCCTTATCTATATGTTCAGACGGTATTGTCATATTCTTTACCTGACCATTTATGTCTACAAATTGTAATTTTATGAACTTTATATTGTATTCTTTAATAAAATTTTTAATATCCTCCGGCGTAAATTGCCTATTGTCCAATCTTGTGTGCTTAAATTCTTTCATGTGTGCCTCTCTTTCAACATAACAAGGATATAGATTTTTTCTAAAAAGGTCAAGAAGTTTATGTGTTTTAGTTAAATATTGTGACAATTTTGGAATAAACAAAATGTTAACTTTTGTAAATATATTTAATGGATATAGCAATTATATACTCAATAAATACTTTATTAATATGTAAGACTTGATTAAATAAACACGAGATACATAACACACACTACTATTTACACTACCTACTACACACTAACCTTCTACATGCGAGGAATTACGAAAAAAGAATTCCAAACTCTATCGAAAGATAGGGTTTTTTATTATATATAGAAATCGTAACACAGGCAATTAAAACTGAGGAAACACCTCATTAATATATCTTTTCCAATTTTCAATATCAAAGAAAGCTACAGAAAACTCAGCCGAATTAATACCCAATTGTTGAGCATCAGCAACATCGACAGGTGGACCAGCCGGAGTTGAGCGTGAGGTATTATGAGGATTTGATATAACACCTATACTTCTTAATATTGTTATAGAAAGGGTATTTTTAAATACTTCATATTCGGTCAAACCTTTTGTAACAATACCGAAACCCTGAGCCCAAACTAATCTTTGCATAGGAGCGAAATTAGTTTTAGCTTCAAGCCCCGGTTTTTTCGGCAAATTTTGCAGCATATCATAATCCGGGTCAAAAGAACGCTTTATAACTGTATCCATATCTTCAGAGAAAGTTTCGCGAATAGAATCCGGCAGAATAAATTTAACTTGCCACAATTTATTTTTTAACTTATTATCCCAGACTATTTTAAAATTAATCATATTTTCTCCGCGTTCAAAAAATACATCAAAAAAGTCTGTACGAATCAACGAATTATCTATCGAAATTATATTTGCAACTTCTCCGTAATCCTCAGGAACAGCACCGAAGTTATAGGCATCGCCCATATCAATACGTCTTACAAACTGAATTTCGACATTATCAGCGTACAATTTGCCATTTTTCAAATAAATACGAATAGGACAAAATTTTTCTGGAGTTTTTTTAAGCGTATAAATCATTTTATAATCTTCGGTTACTGGAATTTTTTTAATATCATACAGCAAAGAATTTTCGAATCCGGGTTCAACTTTAATAACATCATATCCTTCAAGAGGACGGTCGGATTTAAAAACAGGTGTTTCAAAATTATAAATTTGTCTTAATTCTTCAATAACAGTTTCTGCTATTTGAATAATTTTTTCATACCTAACAATATTTTCCCTATGGACCAGGTCGGTAGAACAGCCGCAAATGCTGTCGTGAGCTTGATTTTGCAATAACAATTTGTATGCATAATCTATAATATTATTGTATTTTGACCCAAAACGCTTTTGAATTTTATCAGCCTGTTCAAGTAAATAGCAGCATTTAACATTATATTGTTTCAGATTCAATCTTGCTGAATAGGAACCTGGGAGAATAAATGTTTTTGAATTATCACGCAATTCATCATTCCAATTAACATCAAAAGAAACTTTATCAAAATAATCAAAGGGCGAACCCAATTTAATTTTATAATTGGAAAGATATTTGTTAACTTGTTTTATTTGTTCGGCTATATTTTCCTCGACGGCGAGATGATCAGCTCCAATTGGCAATAGAATATAATCTGAAGCTTTTTGAGCAATTTTATCAAGATCTTTTTCAAGCCAACCAGCTTTAGCTTCAATGGAAATATCCGCCGAAAAAATATCCATAAAATAACCACGAACTAAATTAACAGTGTTAACGCCGTTAAAAACGAAATCAGCGGGAAGATCACCGACACCACGCCAAACCATTGCCTTATCTATCCCAAATTTTTGCAAAAGTAAAGGAACGTTTTTACTGTGTCCGAAAGTATCTGCCAAATATCCTATAAAATTTTCACACCCAAAATCCTTAGAAATTTTAATTCCAATTTCTAAATTTTTTTCAAAGCAGGTTTTATCGGTCAAGAACTCATCAATTAAACAATAGAAAGGTCCGATAAAAAGCTTTTTATTCTTTATTAGTTTACGGACCAATTTTTCTTTTTCCGGCCGTATTTCCAGATAATCCATAAGTGCAGCAACCTGACCATCAAAATAGAAACTGGGTATTTTCTTTTTTTCCAAAAGATCTAAAACAACATCAAAAACTCTTAAAAGCCTCAAACGAAAGACTTCAAATTCACGATACCATTCTCTGTCCCAGTGAGTATGCAAATATGCTATAACCTTTTTCTTCATGGTTAGTATATTAACACGTTTTCCGCAAAACGGCTAATTGTTAAGTTAGCCTTCGTGGATAATGTAAAATCCGAATAATTAACTTAAGCTTTTTAAGAGGATTAAACAAATGAAACATATTTACTTGATACTTCTGCAACTGGTAATCATTACTCTGGCAACGCAAGCAAAACCAATAGACTACGCAAAAGACGGATTTCCACCACTAAAACCAAAGCAAAAAATTGTTAATCAAAGAGCAATAAACAATAAACTTGCAGTATTAAATTACAATAAAATAGCACAGGCGGAAAAAGCTATTTTAGGGAATACGTACGAACATCAGGATGTAAACTTGCGATTAAACAGACTGGAAAAAAGTATTTTTAATCGTACATACCCTAATTTAAGCTTTGAACAAAGAGTAAATAACATAATTGTTAACTATAATAACACCGCAGGAGATACCTCATTTAAAAACCTGAATAAATTTGAAAAAAAAGTTTTTAAACGAACATTTGAAGGAGAATTACCCGAGAGCAGGATATCCCGTCTGGAAGAACAAGTAATGGGAACAATCCAAAGCGGAGATCTTGAGATGAGATATGAAACTTTGTCAAAAGCTATTTCATCATACAATAAAAATACATTTACAACAGTAACCCCATTAAACACATATCCAAACATAGACACCTACGGACAAAATAGCGGATGGAGAGGTTTAGCCGGGTCTTTTGGGAATTTTCTGAACAACAGATTTATCGGCACACCGACAGGTATGTCCCCACAGATTTACTCTCCATACGTAAACAATTATGGTCCTGATTATCAAAGAGGATTTTACGGGAATACCGGATGGAACTACAACAATACATATCGAGGAACAGGTACAGGCGTACACATCTTACCTTGATGAATATCATAAAAGCAGCCTATTTTAAGAAAAATTTACAATTCGCAAAAACAGATAAGTTGTGCTAAACTCTAGGTATGGAACCAATAGTAAGCATTATTACAACAACTTACAATATAATAGAGAACAATCAATTAGACGATTTAAATATTTTAGTGGGTCTGCTTGACAGGCAAACATACCCAAATATAGAGCATTTGGTTATTGATAAGTCTTCAAATGACGGTACGGTAGAGATTTTAAAAGAATACAAAAACAAGCAATATTTGAATTTTTATTCAGAACCAGATACTGGCAAATTTAATGCTTTCAACAAGGGTATTTTACATTCAAAAGGCAAGTATTTAGCATTCATAAGTTGTGACGATTTTTATCATGATATAACTGCAATTCAGGATTTAGTTCAACTTATGGAGGCAGAGAATGCCGATTTTTCTTATTCACCTGCATATTGCAGACATCCTGAGGGATTTACTTTTGTATTTAATCCTTCAATATACAACGTTTTTCAAGTAATGCCCTGTCCAAGACAGAGTATGTTTTTCAAAAGATCCGCATTAGACAAAGAAAACTACTTTGACGAACGATTCAAACAAATGTCAGATTTTGATTTAATAATTCGCTTGGTAATGAAAAAATACAAAGGAGTGTATTTCCCAAAGAATTACACAACATATAAAGCAAGTAAATTATTAGTAAATGATCCTGTAAAAAACAACTATGAAGCCAGGTTTATCTTTCAAAAGAATTACAGGAATTTATACCCACTAAATGAAGCTATACTTGATAACATGGTTAACACATCTGATTTTCCAAAGGAACTTTTGGAGAAACTTTCAACAAGATTCCCGGAAAATGAACGCCAGACATTTTTTGAATATTGTACACAGATGCATACAATAAGACAAGAAGTTTTCAACAAACAAAGTCAACAACAATTACAAAGTGATAGTGAAAAGGAAAAACAATGACAGAACAAAAAATTGCCGTAATAGGTTGCGGATTATGGGGCAGAAATATTGTAAGAAATTTCTACAACCTAAATGTGCTTGAAATGGTTTGCGACATAGACGAAGATAACATTTCAAAAATCAAAGAAACATATCCTAATTTAAAAATAACCAGGGATTACAAAGAAATTATAAACAATCCGGCAATAACTTCCGTTGCTGTAGTTACGCCAAGCCATACTCATTACAATATGGTGAAAGCAATGTTAGAAGCCGGCAAGAATGTCTATGTAGAGAAACCAATTTCAACAGTTGCAGAAGAGGCAAAGAATTTAAAGGAATTAGCAGATCGTAAAGGATTGGTATTAATGGTTGGACATCTATTGTTATATCATCCTGCTGTTAACAGATTAAAAATGCTTATAGAAGAAGGTGTTCTGGGAGAAATAGTATACGCACAAAGTGACAGATTAAATGTAAACTACTTTAAAAATGACCGGAGTGTAATGTGGGATTTAGCACCGCACGATGTATCCATGATGAGTTACGTAATAGGTAAAGAACCATTAAGAGTGCTTTCAGCAATAGGTAGTTCAACCGACAGAAATGAAATAATGGATATAACACACCTTGTCATTGAATTTGAAGACAAAGTAATAGGTCACATAACAGACAGTTGGATAACTCCCAGAAAGCACGTACAATTGCTTGTCAGAGGGACAAAGGCAACTGCAATACTTGATGACACTTTACCTGAACACAAACTTACTATATACGATAATTTCAGTGCAGACAATACAAAGAACATAACATTGGATTATCTGGAGATAGAACCTTTGAAGCTGGAATGTCAACACTTTATAAGCTGCTGCGAATCCGGCAAAAAAGCACGATCAGACGGTGATAACGGATTTATGGTGACAAAAGTATTGGAACAAGCAGAAAAAATGATGCTTGGGGACAGAGTAAAAAAACTTGATGAAGTTGATTTTGGCTTATCACGGGTGAAACAACATTTATAAAGGAGATATCATGGCAAATTTTATATCAATATTCAGGATTTTTGTTGCATTTTTTGCAATATATTTACTGTTTATTCCGGCAACGTGGTCATACATATTAGCATTCTTATTAACAGTAATTGCATTCATTTTGGATGGAGTTGACGGATACATTGCAAGAAAATTTAACGAAGCTTCACAGCTGGGATCTGTTCTGGATATAATGGGTGATCGCATCGTTGAAGCATCATATTGGATAGTGTTTGCCATTTTAGGCTGGTTAAATCCCATATTTCCGATTATATGTGTAACACGAGCATTTACAACAGATAGTTTACGTAGTGTAGCATTAGCTCAGGGCTACACCGCATTTGGAGAAACTTCCATGCAAACGAGTAAAATCGGGAAATTTATATGTTCTTCAAAATTTATGAGAATAAGCTATGCAGTAGCAAAAGTAGTAGCATTTATCCTACTTATCTTATCAAACACTCCTGGTTTTGAAATATGTCCTATGTTTAACTTAATAAATATAATAGCAATTATATCTGCTTGGATTGCAATCATATTCTGTGTAATAAGAGGCATCCCCGTAGTTATTGAAAGCAAAAAACTATTCGAGAAAAATAATGTATAACATTGTATTGTATGAACCAGAAATCCCACAAAACACAGGCAATATAGCAAGGCTTTGTGCTTGCAGTGGCTCAAAACTTTATCTAGTAGGCAAATTAGGGTTTTCACTATCCAGTAAATATACCAAACGAGCAGGTTTAGATTACTGGGACAGTGTAGAAATCGAGAAAGTTGATACTCTTGAAGAACTAATTGAATCCAATAAAGGAGCAAATTTTTATTACCTGACAACAAAGACAACAAAGATATATACAGAAACCAACTTTAAAGACGGAGATTTTCTGGTGTTCGGTCCAGAAACCAGAGGCTTACCTGAAAAATACGTAAAAAATAAAAATGCGCTAACAATACCGATGAAAGAAGGTCAAAGAAGTCTTAATCTTTCGAACTCAGTTGCAATAGTATTATATGAGGCAATAAGACAAAATGGATTTTAGCATACCGAAAAGAACAGCAAATTCAAACAAAGGCACCTATGGGAAAGTCCTAAACATAGCAGGTTCTAAATATATGCCTGGTGCAGCATATTTATCAAGCGTTTCATCACTAAAAGTTGGTTGCGGATACTGTTTTCTGGCATCGGAAGAAAGCGTTCTGAAGGCTATATCTGCCCAAACCCAAAACATTGTATTTGTACCAATAAAGGATATTTTGAAAACACTTTTAACATCAAATGTGTTATCAATAGGCTGCGGTATTTCTACATCCAACAAGGCAGTAAACATATTCAAAAAGGCAATCTGCAAATCAAAAAATATTCCTACAATAATTGATGCTGACGGTCTGAATATATTAGCAAAACACAAAATCAAATTACCACAAAATACAATTTTGACCCCGCATCCAGCAGAAGCAGCACGACTTTTAGGAACTACAACAGAAGAAATACTAAATGATCCAATACAAAGTGCAAAAGAAATAACAAAAAGATATGAATGTGTAACTGTACTAAAAAGTCACAGAACAGTTGTATGCTCAAAGGATTTTGAAATATATGTAAATACAACAGGAAACAGCTCCTTATCAAAAGCCGGAAGCGGCGATGTATTAACAGGCATAATTGCTGGAATAACAGCTCAAAATAATGACATTTATAATGCAGCTAAAGCGGGAGTATACATCCACGGACTTTGCGGGGAATTAGCTTCAAAAGAACTTACAGAATACGGGGTTATGGCAACAGACATAATTAACAAAATACCAGAAGCGATTAAAACATTATTAGACTAGCATTACATTTTAGAAATTAGTTATCTTACCCATAACAACTCTTTTATTAGCCCCAGTACAAGATGGCAGATTATTCGGAATATTGTACCAACAACAATAACCCAATAGAGCAAAAGCCATTACTTCTTTGAAATTATTTGAAATTCCGAAATCTTCATGTGTTTTCAAATCAATGTGCTTAGGCAAATAAGCACGTAATAATTTCATTAAAGTTTTATTGTAAGCACCACCCCCGCCGATAATAACACTATCAAATTGATTATCAATAAATCTATTATAGGAAGATACTATTGTTTTTGCCGTAAGAGCAGTAACTGTAGCGATAATATCCGAAGGATTTTCTGGGGCAAATTTAAGTGCATTTTCTATATAACTGGGGGAAAAATATTCACGACCAGTGGTTTTTGGAGGCTTTTTAAAATAATATTCATCCTGCATTAAAGAGTCTAACCAACTTTCACAAATCTTGCCAGATGAAGCAATACAGCCATCTTTGTCGTACGGCTTATTAAAAAACTTATTCGTACAATAATCAATAATTAAATTTCCGGGTCCGTTGTCAAAGCCAAATGTAAGAGCATCTTTGGAAATTACAGTTGCATTAGAAATTCCGCCAATGTTTTGGACTACAACATTTTGACCTTTAAACCATTTTTCGTCAGCAAAACAAACAAGCGGAGCACCTTGGCCTCCTGCGGCGATGTCCGCTTCCCTGTAATTTGAAATAACAGGGCAACCAGTATCATGCGCTATTATTGAACTTTCACCAATTTGCAAAGTACTTTTCAAAGATATATTATCCAAAAAATTATCAAAAGGATAATGATATACTGTTTGACCATGACTTGATATAAAATCAGGTTTGCCGAATTCTGAAATCAACAATTTGCAAGCATCAGCAAAACATTTACCCACAGCAAAATTCATTTGACAAATATCTCTAACAGATGCATCACCTCTAAAGATTTGAAATAATTTTGTCCTAATATGCACAGGATATTTGTAATTAATTCCTGAAATTAAACGGCAAGAAAAATCCGGACCAACCTCACACAATCCGGCATCAATACTATCACAAGAGGTTCCGGACATAAGTGCAATAACTTTTAAGGATTTCAATTCATCCATACATCAATAATACAAAAAAGCTTGTAATAATACAAGCTTTAAAAAATACAACTATCCCTTCCTCAAACAAAAATTATCCTAAATAATAAAAATCCCCAATCCTTTTACAGTATCTCCAAAACTGCTTTAGCCATCACCTCTATTTCTCATACTTTCAACTATATATCTGGTAGCCAATTACTTCCTGTTGTTATTAATGTAAAACTAAGATATCCGTTTGACAAGCAAAAAAAAATTATTAATTATTTACAATTGACCATGCCCCTAATAACGATGGGGAAAAATTCAAGTTCTTAAATCTTAATGAAGATAATTTAATGAAATTAAGTTAATTTTTTATGTTTTTAACATTGACAATTAAAAATTACAAACGATATTAAAAGCATGCTTAGAATAAAAATTTGTAGTAAAATATAACTTATGAAAGAATTCTTACAAACCAACAAAGTAACGTACAATTTGATGTCATTTACCGGATTCAAATCAATGCTTTTATTTTCATATTTAATAGAAGCTCCGCGTTCATATGAAGAAATTCGTAATTATTTTGCAGAGCATGAATATCTGCACGAAGCAATATCAATTGATACACTACGGGTTTATATCAATTCTTTAGAAAGGTTAGGTTGTGAAATTAAACGAGGCAAAAAATCAGAAGGAAGCAAGTATAAATTAGTAACACACCCATTTGAGTTAAAAATTAACGATGAACAAGCGAAAAGTATAATCAAAGCCTTTAAAAATATTTCGAAACATATAGATATTGAAGACCTTTTATCAATAACGAAATTTTTCGACAAAATAGCGCCCTCGATAAGAAATGAAGAGCTAAAAGAAACCATCCAAAACATATCTCCACTGAAGAAAATCGACAATGAGATTTTAAAAACTCTTATTTTAGCTTGCCGCAAAAATGATGAAATATCAATTTTATATTCATCACCATCATCGGGGTTAAAAACAATAGACATCCTAACTGAAAAACTTGTAATAAACAACGGGAAAATATATTTACAGGGGAAAAGTCCTCAATACCCAAACACAGCCAATTTTCTTGTAACAAGAATAAAAGAACGACCTGTTGTCAAATTAAAAAAGACAATTAACCACAAAAATGAATATATAACTATAGGCTGTGAAATCTACGATAAAACAATCAATCTAAACGAGAATGAACGAATAATTTCCCAAGATAACGATAAGCTTGTAATTGAAATAAAGACAGATAACAAATTTATGGTACGACAGAGAATACTTTCATTGGGCAGCGACTGTAAAGTCTTATATCCGCAATCTTTCAAAGATGAAATTCATAATCTTCTAAAGAAAATAAAGGAGGAATATATTGCCGAAAAAATTTAAAGAAAAATACAATGAAGGTTGCATAAAAATATTCACTTTATTAAAGCTTTTGTATGAAGATAGGGCTTATTATTCTGATGTAATGGCAATATTTACCGAAGACGACGAAGAAAAACAGCACGTAATGTTAAACAAATTTCTGAATACACTGAAAGTATTCGGTCTAAAGGTTCAAAAAGTTAACAACAAATTTGAACTAATAAACAACCCATTTCCTTTAAAATTTGAAATCGACGATATAAAATCAATAAACATTTTTGAAAAATTCAAACAGGCACTACCTACAAGTAAGATAAAACAAGATCTTGAAAGCCTTTTAAACACAATAGAGATAAGATTTGATGACAAAGCAAATGCAATGTTGTCTTCTATAAAATCAACGGACAAATCTGATTTTTCCTTTTACTACACAGACTTTCGCGAGCAGATAGAAATGTGTGAAAAGATCTGCCAAGAAGGATTCAAGATAAAATTAATATACAAAAACAAGACAAATGAAATAACGACTATATGCAATGCTAAACAAGTTATATATGATGCTAAAAATGCGTACTTAAGGATATATAAAATTCAAGAGAAAGAAATTGAAGATATAACAATAACAAATATAATTTCAATAAAGCAACTACCAGTTCAAACCAACAACATTGAACTAACCTCAACAGTCATATTCAAGATAAGCGGGCATCTAGCTAAAGCATACACATTAAAAGAAAACGAATATGTCAGTGAAATTTTAGAAGACGGTTCAAAAATTATAGTTAATAAAGGCGAACCGACAATAAATTTATTGAAGCGATTAATAAGATATGATTACGACTGTGTAATATTATCACCTAAAGAATTACGATTAAGAATGGTAGAAATGATAAACGCAACACTAAAGAATTATGAATAAAAATGAAAATTTTTTAACAAAAAAGTCCAATAAAAATATTATGTGCTAACATGGAAGCCATGAGCACACAATACGTACCACTACATTTACACAGCGAATATTCATTACTTGATGGTGCTATAAGAATAAAAGAGTTATGTGAATATGCCAAAGCTAATAACATGCCTGCAGTTGCAATAACGGATCACGGGGTAATGTATTCAGCGATAGAGTTTTACAGGACCGCGAAAGAGACGGGGATAAAAGCACTAATAGGATGTGAATTTTACCTGCACGACGGAGATATTCACGAGAAGAATCCTTCACATAACCCTCTATATCATTTAGTTCTGATAGCAAAGGACAAAACCGGATACATGAATCTGGTAAAATTAGTATCAATAGCCCATTGCGAAGGCATGTATTACAAACCCAGGATAAATTTTGAGCTTTTAGAACGTTACCATGAAGGACTAATATGCAGTTCAGCGTGTCTTGGAGGTGAGGTACTGCAAAAGCTTCTAAGCAAAGACTATGAAGGAGCAAAAGCAACAGCAAAAAAATATAAAGAGTTATTTGGAGATGATTATTACATAGAACTTCAAGATCATGGTCTAGAGGAACAAAAACGTACAAATCCTGACTTAATAAAAATAGCCAAAGAACTTGACATAAAAATGGTAATTACAAATGATTCACATTATCTAAAAAAAGAGGATGCCGACTGGCACGACACGTTACTTTGTCTTCAAACGAACGCACTAAAGGATGAGCCTAACAGATTTCATTTTCCAAACAACGAATTTTATGTAAAAACCCCGGAAGAATTACGTGATGCATTCAAATGGTTAGACAGTGAAACATTTAACGAATGCATAAAAAACACAGTAGACATAGCGGAAAAATGTCACCTAACACTTTTAGGTGAAAAAAGTCCATTGCCGTACTATGAAGTACCAAAGGATCATACCGTTGAGAGTTACTTGGATTTAAAGGTTCATGAGGGATTAAAATCAAGATATGGTGAAATTCCGCCGGAAATAGAGAAGCGCGTCAAGTATGAACTTGGAATAATAGAACAAATGGGATTTTCAGCATATTTTTTAATAACGTGGGACTTTATACACTTTGCAAAGACACATGATATTCCAGTAGGACCGGGCAGAGGTTCCGCTGCAGGCTCGGTAGTAGCTTATGCACTTGGCATTACGGATCTTGACCCGATAGAACATCATTTATTATTTGAAAGGTTTTTAAATCCCGAACGATACAGCATGCCGGATGTAGATATAGACTTTTGCATTGAGCGACGCGGAGAGGTGATTGATTACGTAACCCAAAAATACGGAGCAGATAAAGTTTGTCAGATTATTACATTTGGAACGTACGCAGCCAAAGCCGCACTAAAAGGTGTTGCACGAGTATTTAATATTCCTTTTGCTCAAAGCAATTATATATCTTCACTCGTACCATCAGAACCTAAAGCTAAGATTGACGACGCGCTTAAACCTGGTATGGAATTAAAAAAATTATATGATGAAGATCCCCAAATCAAAAAGCTTGTAGATATGGCAAAATCTATTGAGGGGATTAAGAATAATGTTGGCACACACGCTGCAGGTGTGATTATATCCCATAAACCGCTTAATGAAATAGTTCCGGTCCAACCATCAAAAGACGGGATTATAGTAACCGAATACCCAATGGCGGATTTAGAAAAACTGGGACTTCTAAAGATGGATTTTTTAGGCTTAAGAAACCTTACAATGATATCAAAGACGATGAAACTTATTAAAAAAAGGCAAGGTAAAGAATTTGATATAAATAAAATTCCACTAGACGATAAGGAAACGTACGAAATGCTTGCATCAGGTGATACAGATGGTGTATTTCAACTTGAATCATCGGGCATGAAAAAATTAGTAAAAGATCTAAAACCTGATGTTTTTGAAGATCTGGGCGCACTAGTTGCGTTATTCAGACCAGGTCCGCTTGAATCGGGAATGGTTCAAGATTTTGTGGAAAGAAAACACGGCCGCCAAAAAATAACATATGCCCATCCTCTGTTGGAACCTGTATTAAAAGACACATACGGTACAATTGTTTATCAAGAACAAATCATGCAAGTATTTCAGGTTTTGGCAGACTATACACTCGGACAAGCTGATATGGTTCGCCGAATGATGGGTAAGAAAAAACTTGACGAAATGGCACAACAGAAAGGTAAATTCATAGAAGGTGCCGCAAGACATGGAATGAACTCAAAAGATGCCGCAGCACTATTTGAACAAATTGAAAAGTTTGCATCATATTGTTTTAACAGATCACATTCAGCCGCATATGCATTTGTGGCTTACCAGACAGCCTATCTAAAATGTCATTATAAAGTTGAATATTTATCCTGCTTATTGTCAAGTGTTTCCGGAGACCAAGAAAAGACACAACTATACATAGAAGAAGCCCAAAAGAACGGCATAAAAGTAATGCCACCGGATATAAACAAATCATATTCAGAATTTGCCCCTGATGGAAACAACATAAGATTTGGACTTGCCTCAATAAAACAAGTCGGAGATGTAGTTGTTGAAGCAATAATAAAAGAACGTGAAGAAAATGGTGAATATAAGTCAATATATGACTTCTGTAAAAGAGTAGACCCCAAGTGTACAAACAAAAGGGTACTGGAAGGACTGATAAAATCAGGTGCATTTTCGAATATAGAAAAAAGCCGAAAACAACTTATAGAAAATATTGAGTATATAGTTGCAACAGCCAATAGAGAAGCCCAAGCTAAGGAATTGGGACAAGTCAGCTTATTTGCAGGCTTACAAGACAATGAAGACTTTGCCGGTACCAAATTTCAACTAACCGGAAGTGACGAAGAATACGATCAAAGACAACTCCAAAATTTTGAAAAGGAATTTTTAGGATTTTACGTAACAAGCCATCCTTTGTCAACAATAAGAGACAAATTACCTTTTCTTATGACACATAAAATAAGCGAAATAAATGAGCTGCCGAATGATAAAACAGTTACGATATGCGGCTTGGTAATTTCAGTTAAACAAATTCCTACCAAAAAAGATCCAACCAAATTTATTAAATTTGTAACATTAGAAGATTTGACAGGAAAGATAGATACTATATGTTTCAACAACAAAATAGCAGAATTCGGGACATATTTAGAACCGGAGCAACGAGTTATCATTTCCGGGAAAGTCAGCAAACGTTCAGATGAAGAAGCGCCATCAGTGTTAATAGATTCGGTAAAACCTGTAGAAAATTCTAATATATTTACAATAGAAATAAATGAAGAATTAAGATATGAAGAACTAATATTGTTAAAGCAAATATTATGTTCACATCCCGGATCAGATCCGGTAATAATAGAACTAGCAGAAAACAATCAAAACATAAAAATATTATGCGCATCAATGTTTTGGGTGAATTCTTGTAATGACCTAACAAACGAGATTAATAGCCGATTTAAAAACAAATTATCAGTAATTATAAAATCAATGGATAGTGATGAAACAGAAACTTGATAAAAAAGGCTTGCAAAAAAAAATTGCTCATGTATAATTGAAATACAGCATTAATGCGGGGGTAATTCAGTGGTAGAATGCCTCCTTGCCAAGGAGGATGTCGCGAGTTCGAGCCTCGTCTCCCGCTAATTAAAAAAGGATTGGATTTATTCCAATCCTTTTTTAATTTGTAGAGATACAGGTGAGAAATTATTTTGAGTCCGCGCGACCAGCATAATACGAAGATTTGGTGGCAATATGGAAAGACATTGCAGTCCCCAAACCTCAGGCACGTTTAATGCGAACTGGTCAAGATAGCCTCGTCTTCCGCTACATTTTTTTAAAAGACCGAATATGCGGTCTTTAATTTTTGCTTAACATAATGACCTTTTGACTCTAATATTGTAAAATGGAATAAAAGGGGTATTATGCATAAGTTTAAAAAAACAAATATTTATAAATATGTTATATTAATAATATTATTGGTTGGTATTTTTACATTAAAGCAATACAGTTACACATTTTTGTATACTAACCCTGAAACCAATACTAAAGCATTTAAATATATCGCAAGCACAAGTAATGAAATAAATAAACTTATATCAAAAAGTGTAAACAATCTTAAAACGGACATTCCGAAGGCAAAACTGTTGTACACACTGGGTTATGGTTCTGTTTTTTTAAAGAACAACCAAGCAGTAAGTGATTATGACTATGGAGCTGGCATATATTTAGGAGAATATATTTTTACCGGAGAAAATTCCGATAAAATTGCAGAATCAATAGTAAATTCTGCTATACTTTTTCAAACAAGTATGTACAGTCTTGCCCAAACATCATCACAAAGATTCTACGTCCCTAAAATACCCAAAAAACGCGATAACTATAAATTTAACAAAATAACAATTCAAAATTGCATTCAAAAGGTATCTTCGGGGAAACCTTGTAATACAAGGATTGGGAATAATGATATAGTTCTGGATGAAGAAGAAATTATATTACCCGACTATGGTTTTGTAGAACTATATAGCAGGAATATTAACTATTCACCTGAATGCAGAAAAATTTTTCGAGAACTTACAATTAATATTAACTACTATTTCGATTTAAAAGACCCAAAATCAGGTACAAAAAAACGAATAACAATAATTACAAAAAATAAAAATAAATTGTTCAATTATAAATTTATAAGTTTTGTTCCAAATGCATTTACTACCTTTAAATCACTAAATTATATTCTAAAATTAAATCCTGGTAAAGATGAATACACTGAAACAAGGTTTAAAAATTATTTCTTACACTATTCATATAATGAATACGGTAACATCATAGCTTCTGGCAATCCGTTAAAGAAATTAAAAAGACTTTTGCAATGCACAGATATATTATCACCTATTTTACCCAAACATGTAGTAAATGAAATAAATGAAAAAATATATACAATATTAAGCGACAGAACGTTAGTTCTTATCAATGATTATTATGTAACAAATAATATTCTTTATAATTTTTCACAAACAAACAACATAAACAATAATACTATAAGTATTATTGATGATTTAGAAAAAATATTGAGTGAAATGATAAATGACGAAAGAATAACATACGAAGAACTAAAGACGCTATTCAAATACCAAAAGAAATTATCACGAAGTCAGAATAACATACGAGAATTGAACTATACGATAAAAGTGAATGCCAATATAATCAACAAATACATTGAAAACTTGATGATAGAAAAAATTCCAAATTACAAAAGGTTTTCAGCGTATACAGAATATTTGAACAAGGTATTAACAACGGGGGGTATAAAAAGTATAAAAATATACCAGGATAAACCAAACCACATATATGTATTTAAAAGAGAAGACCTATCATCACTATCTGATCTAAGGGACATAGAATTATTAAACGGATATAACCGACAAGATATAAAAGATAGCATACAAATAGAATATATAAGTCCATCATTATTTTCCGAATCATCAAGTAAAGTAGTAACCGTATGGTATCGTAAGAATACGACAAAAATGGAGGATGCCGTATTTGAAGATATGAAGAACTACTTGGGAAAAGATAGAAGGAGTATACATCTATATGCCGGTATACGAAGAAACTATTGACAATAAAATATTTTCTTAATAGAATAGGACATGTGACGCCGGCATAGCTCAACGGTAGAGCAACGGTTTTGTAAACCGTAGGTTGTAGGTTCGATTCCTATTGC
>CALUQI010000010.1 GCA_944322875.1 Candidatus Gastranaerophilales bacterium | reverse complement strand
TTACCTCTTATATGTTGATATTACTTGTTCTTTGGTATTTTATATCCACCTCAACTAAGCAGGGAGGATAATAATATATTAACATACTATTTTAAATAGAAAAAAAGTACAATAATTTCCATGCCAATTATGAACAAAAGTTAATAAATTTTTTTAATAATTAAATTTTTGCCGGAGAAATTCCCCAATGCAATTTATTACGCAATACTGAGTAAAATTCAACACCATCTAATAGTGCTAATTTTGCTGTGTATTGAGATTTTTTAATCTCTATTTCCTTTACAAATTCATAAAATTCCTGTCCGTCCGTTGAGGCTACATAATTTGTCAAATCTTTTCCTGAACATATTGTAATAATCTCGTTATCAGGAATTACAATGGGCCGAGCATTTAAAGTATGAGGGCAAATGGGAACCACTACAAATGCATTCAATAAAGGAGAAATAACAGGTCCTCCCGCAGAAAGACCATACGCCGTCGAGCCTGTCGGAGTTGTTACTATTATACCATCTGCAAGATAATCACAAACAAACTTCCCGTTTATCTTCAACGAAAATCTTGAAGTCCTCCCTGTAGTTGTACCCTTTACTACAAAATCATTTAATGCTATCTTATCCCCGCTTTGTAACATTATTCTATCTTCTACGACATAATCGCCCGAAAATATTTTAGCTACTGAATCCTTAATATTTTGACGAGATGACTGAGATAAAAACCCCAATCTACCTAAATTTATTCCAAAAATAGGCGTAGAGGTTTTTGAATAAAATCTTGCTGATTTTAAAATAGTTCCGTCACCACCAACTACAAAAACAAAATCATAACCGCCCCTTAAATTGTCTATATCTAAAACGTCTACTCTGACACCGCGGTTTAATAGTTCACTACGCAATTCTGTCATTACTTCTTCAGAATGCGATATTCCTTTGTTATAACAAACAGCAAAATTATCCATACTTATTTTTATATCATAATACTACAAAATAAACAATAAAAAGGGAAACGTTAGTTCCCCCGTTTTATACAACTATCTCTTCTCATACCCAATGATATCTATTGTCTTTCTCCTACTGTAAAGGAGCTCTCCACAAAGAATCATTAAATTTGTTTTGATTTGAATTTAATTCAACAGACAAAGTTACATTGCTTGGTGTAAATACAAATACTAAATCACCGACTTTTTGAGGTTTGCCACTCAATGCATGGGCTGCACCACATACAAAATCTATAGTCCTTTGAGACTGCTCTTTGTCTAACAGATGCAGATTTAATACTATTGTCTTTCTGTCCTTTAAATATTGTACTACAGTCGCTGCATCATCAAATGAACGAGGCTCCATAACTATAACTTCATAACCTCTAAAGTTAGGATGATTTACAACTTTTAGTTCATTAGTTCTATCAACACTTTGCTGATATGAATACTTAGGGTCTATTGCCAGATTATCCTGAACTTCATATTCTTCACCCATTTCTTCTGCCATTTCATCAAATATTGTCTCTCTTGGTTCAAATCCTTTCACTAAAAAATCTACAACTGATTTGATTTTGTCTGTTACTACTGCCACCGTTATTCCTCCGTTTATTTACTCAAATAATTTTCTACCTATCCTTAGCATTGTCGATCCCTCGCGGGCGGCAATCTTATAATCCTGACTCATACCCATAGATATATCATCTAACTTACAGTTAAACTTTTTCTCCAAATCTTCTTTTAGATTTTTTATCGCCGAAAATAACTTAACTAATTCTTGTTCCGGTGCGCCCAGAGGAGCCATATTCATTATACCCTTTATCTCTAAATTACTGAACGCTGCAATCTCTGCAAAATCTTCGAAAATAGCCTCTTTGGAAAACCCGTATTTTTGCGATTCGCCTGAATTGTTTATTTCTATCAATATCTTTTGTACTTTTCCAATATTGCCTGCCTCCTGGGATATTTTAGATGCCAATCGCACTGAATCCACCGAGTGAATATAATCAAAAATTCCTACAGCCTTCTTCACTTTATTAGTCTGCAAATGACCTATTAAATGAAAAGTTGAATTCTTTCTTATATCCTGTGGCAAACGATCAATCTTTTCACTAGCCTCGACTACCCGTGACTCGGCAAAATCCCTTAAACCGGCTTTATAAGCTTCAATTATGGCGCTTTCGTCGAAATACTTGGTAACTGCAATGATATTTGGTCTATAAGGTGCAATTTCTTCTTGTATTTGTAAAAGATTTTTCCTGATTGTATCCTGCACTATCTTCACCTCTACAAGAAATCCGCCTGTTTAGCTGATTACACTTTAATTGTACTCTATCAGCTTTAGGTGGACAACTATTTTGTTTTTAATGTACTCACCTCCTTTTTATCTACTCCCGAAACCATGATTTTGACATGTTTTCAGCCTAAATTAATATTTCTTAATTTTCGGTTACAATTCGTAATATTGGCTTTTTCCTGCTTTTCAGGCATGCCTTTTTGTTTACAATTTGTAAAAGTCCGGTAAAAAATTGGTTTTTACATTATTAGGATAAAGCTTTTTTGAATAAAATTTATCCTACGTTTGAATGAAATTAGAGAAGAAAACAACTTGTCCTATGCTGAAATCTCCATTATAATAATAATGATGAGCGAGCTTGATATATCAAAACTTAAAAACATAAAAAAACAAATCCACGACAAACTCACTGAAACGGAACTTTTTAAGTACAAGGGAACTGTTTCAAAGTTACTGGGTCTTACCGTAGAAGTAAAGTTGCCTGGTCTAAAAATAGGTGATCTCTGTTACATTGAAACCAATGACGGGCAACAAAAACCGGCAGAAGTTGTTGCATTCAAAGGCGAAATGGCACAATTACTTTTACTACTTGACGGTGTTGGCATTGGACAGGGCAGCCTTGTGACGTCTTCCGGCCGACCTATTATCATTCCGGTCGGCGACTTTCTTTTAGGAAGGCTTATTGACCCGATGGGACAACCTTTAGACGGAAAACCTCTAGACACAACAGGGGCAAAATGGAGATCAATTGAAGGTCCTCCTCCGGGGCCGTTTGAAAGACCTATTATTACCGAAATATTTTCAACAGGGGTAAGAGCAATAGATTCCTGTATGACCATGGGCTGCGGTCAACGTTTGGGACTTTTTGCAGGTTCAGGAGTTGGTAAAAGTACGCTTTTAGGAATGATTGCAAGAAATTCAGATGCCGACGTAAACGTTATGGCACTTATAGGTGAACGAGGCCGTGAAGTTAAAGAATTCATTGAAGATTCTCTTGGTGAAGAAGGCATGAAAAAATCAGTTCTTGTTTGTTCTACCGGAGATAAGCCGCCTCTTATTCGTCAAAAAGCTTTATTAGCAGCCACGGCTGTATGTGAATACTTTAGAGATCAAGGGAAAAAAGTGTTTCTTATGACAGACACCGTAACACGTTGTGCAATGGCAGGACGTGAAGTCGGACTTGCTACCGGAGAACCTCCAACTATGAAGGGTTATCCGCCTTCCATTTTTTCTTGGCTGCAAAAAGTTCTTGAACGTGCCGGCAATAGTCCTAAAGGTTCTATCACAGCTTTATACACAGTGCTTATGGAAGGAGACGATATATCTGATCCCATTGTTGATACTGTTAGGGGTATTGTTGATGGGCACATCTTCTTGTCCAGAAAAGTTGCAGAAATGAACCATTATCCGGCTATCGATGTATTGGGTAGCATTTCAAGACTTATGTCATCAATTGCTACTCAAGAACATAAAGATGCTGCGGCTAAAATGAGAACTATTCTTGCCATGTATAGAGAAAATAAAGATCTTATTGATGTCGGGATGTATCAGCCTGGTTCTAACCCAAAACTTGATATTGCAATTGAAATGATGCCAAAAGTTAATGCTTTCCTACAACAGAGAATATCCGATAGTGTTAGTATGGATAATACTATCAATACTTTGGTCGATATGATGAAAAATGTAGATATTTAGCTTTTCTTTGTGTTAATATATATAAGCGCAAAGGAGAACTATGAAATTACCTGACAACTATGGAATAGCTTTATTGATGACTTTATTGTCCGGACTCGCTACGGCTATAGGCGGAGGAGTCGCATTTATTGTTAAAAAAAATAACCTTAAAGTTTTGTCTATTGGGTTAGGATTTTCTGCAGGGGTAATGATATTCCTTTCTTTTAACGAAATAATTCCTGAAGCCGGAAAAATGCTTCAGTTAAATTTTCCGCAAGACTATAGTTGGATTGTGTACGTAGGCTTTATTATAGGAATTATTGTGGCTATATTAATAGACTATTTCCTCCCTGATCACATTGATACCGAAGAATTACTTAATCCTGATATACCTTCAAATAAAAATAAACACAAATTGAAACGAGCCGGCTTGTTCACAGCAATTGCAATATGTGTGCATAATTTCCCCGAAGGAATGGCTACTTTCCTAACAACCACGCAAAATATTACTCTAGGATTATCAGTTGCTCTTGCCATTGCTATACATAACATCCCTGAAGGAATTGCTGTAGCTTTGCCAATGTATCAAGTTACGGGTAAAAAAAGGTATGCCATGCTTTATGCTGCTGTTTCCGGTATTACCGAACCTATTGGAGCACTTGTAGGCATGTGTATATTTGGAATATTTTTACCTCAAATTCTGGTTGGAGCCCTAATGGCTGCAGTTGCTGGCATTATGATATATATATCATTTGATACTTTACTTCCGCTTGCTAAAGAATATGGAGATTGGCACCTTTCAATGATTGGTATCGTTTCTGGAATACTTTTCATTTGGTTAAGTCTTATATTTATAGGCTAAACCTTGATTTATTATCGTCACAATAATTATTAAACGACATTTTACTATAGGGCTAAAACCATTATGCTGTATAGTAAACTCTTGAAAACTATATCCGTAAAATTACGTAGGTTTAAATACGTAAGTGTAAGTACGGAATTGTAATTTTACAAAAATAGTTTATACTCAGAATATAAAGGACGGTTAAGATTCAAGCCCTAGATGGCAAAGTCGTTTACCGAAACCGCAGAAGGGAGTACTATGGGGTATATTCACTGCTGCGGAGGTCTGAGAAAAACCAGAACATTCAGACTTCTGCCTCAGGATAACTTTGTGCTGTGTGAACTTGATTATCTGTTTAAATGTCCAATATGCGGACATACTACTATTCAAATAACAAGAATTAACAACGACAATGAGATATCTACAATAAGAAAATACAATAAAAAAGCACTGAAATTATTTGAAAAGATTAAAAACAAAATATTGTACGAAGAAAAAAATGCAAACTGTGCCGGACGATATCAAGGAAGATTTTATCTGTATTATAACGAATATGGTATCAGAAAAAAATGCTTCAGCAACCTTAGAAATTTAAAATTAGGCAAGAAATCTCTTATATAATCCTTCAATTATTAACTCTCGGGGGAATTTTCCCCCTTGTTTTTAACAAAGGAAATATTATTAAAGTACATAAAAATGATTGATATAATATTTAATTAACCAGAAAAATCAGAAGGAATTAAGATGAAACTTACACCAAAGGAAAGTGATGTAATAACTTTGGTTGCAGAAGGCTTTGCTGATAAAGAAATAGGACAACGATTAAAAATATCACCGAGAACGGTACAATCGCATTTATCAAATATTATGCTAAAGCTTCAAGCTCGCAACCGAGCGAATGCAGTCGCAATATTTTTAATTTCAAAATACAAAAAAAGATAGGTATTTTTATGAAAAGAATAATTATACATTGGACAGCAGGCTGTTATTTTCCGACTACACATGAAAAAAACAGTTACCATTTTTTAATAGATAAAAATGGGAAAATTCATAACGGAAAATACAAACCAGAAGACAATCTGAATTGCACAAAAGGCACTTACGCAATGCATACCGGAGGAGGAAACACAGATTCTATAGGGATAGCTATTTGCGCAATGGCCGGTTTTAAGAATAGGACAAACATAGGAGAATATCCCATAACAGTCAAACAATTTGAAGCAGCAATGAAATATTGTGCAGAACTATGTATTAAATACAACATTGATATTTCTCCTACGACAGTTATGACACACTACGAATTCGGATTAAAACATCCTGCAACAACAAGTGCCGGGAAAATAGATATAACCTTCCTTCCTCCATATCCCTGGGTAACCCAAAAAGATGTCGGAAGCTTTATCAGAACAAAAATTAAGTGGTACAAACTGAAAATACAAGGAGAGAAATAATGGAAAAGGCTTTTTATGACTTATCCGGAGGTATTAATCAATCTTCAACAAAAACAGAACTTGGTCTAGATACTAAAAAAGTCTACTGGGCAGATGCGGAAAATATTGAAATACTTCAAAACAAAGGGATTTGTAAGCAACGCGGAAACACTTTATTTTTGCAATTACCTGAAGCCGAATCAGTAACCGGATTACACGAAATGTTTTCAGGAGACAATTATCAACTGATAATAACTACAATAAGCGGGAAAATTTACGTTTATAAAGAATCGACAAAAACTCTTCAACTCTTAGAAAAAACATTGGAGGGAACTTCTCCATTTTTCACAAATTTTTTAAACGGCACAATTATAGGTTCGGAATCTGACACTCCATTCTATTTAGGGTTTGATCTTTCAGTTGATGAATGCAATTTAAAAGACTCCGATTCAAATGATATAATAGCGGATTCAGCTGCAGTATACAAAGGAAGGGTTTGGTTTTCGGCAAAATCAACCATTTATTATTCAGCTCTTGGGCTTTATAATGATTTTACGACATCGAATGATGCCGGTTATATAAGCGACTTTCACACTGACACTTCAAACATAGTAGCAATGAAGCCTTATAAAGACTATCTTGCCATTTACAAAAGAAATGCAGTCTATATATTGAGTGGTTCAAATCCAAATGATTTTTCCATTATTCTTTTTGCAAATAAAGGATGTATAGCACCCAACACAATAGTTAATGTTGAAAACAGCCAATATTTTTTAAGCAATGGAATATTTTCACTTGAACAAGTAGGAGAACTTAACCAGATAAAACTTGGTTCTGAAATATCGCAAAAAATAAAATCTGAAATTGAATCATTCAGTCCGTTAGAATTAACAAAAAGTTTCTGTGTCCACTATGAAAACAGGAATCAGATGTGGTTTTTCTTTCCGTACACATCGGAAGAATATTTACACACAGTTTGGATTAATGACTACCTAAATAAAGCTTGGTATAAAAGAATCATCCCTCAAGATATAACTGCCTGTACAATATTTAAATACGAAATAATAAGTGCTGATAAAAACGGGAATTTATATAAAGAAGATTATGGCTTGACATTTAATGGAGAACCTATTGAATTTTTATGGAAATCACCGTTCTTTGCGATAGACAACGCACATCACAGGAAAATGATTGATGAATTTTATTTCATTTTAGATGAAACATATGACAACAACTTTAATTTTTCAGTATACAAAAATTACGACAGCGAAAATCCTGATGACCCCGAAATAATTTATTCAACAAACTTTGAACATCTTGTATGGGCTGATGAAAATACTGATGACGGATTTTCTTGCCATTGGGCATTGGATAATGAAGGTTTTCCAATATGGTCTGTAAACACTAATTCATTGGAGAAAGCAGAAATATCAGAGGCAAATTATTCAATACAACTATGCATACAAGGTAATAAGATAGAACAAGCTTGTGCTGTTATAGGGTTACAATTCAGAGAAATTTATAATGATGACTAGCACCACTCTAATCGTACATATACTTTAACAAAAGAAAGGGAAAAAAAATGTCAGAAACATCTCAAACATCAACAGAGTATTCACACACCTATGGAGCATTTATTCCGGAAGTGTGGAGTCAAAAATTAAACACGATGCTTGAAAAAGATTGTGTAATGCTGCAATGCGTAAACAGAAACTACGAAGGCGATATCAAAAATCAAGGTGATAAAGTAAAGATTATCACACCCGCAAAAGTTTCAGTATCTACATTAAGCGGAGATGACATTACTTACGAAAAGTTAACTCCGACATCAGATAATCTTGTAATTGATCAAAAGAAATTCTTCGCATTTAAAATTGATGATGTAGCACAAGCACAAGCCAACACAGATATTATGGAAGCTCATTTGAGAAATGCTAAAAAGGCTATAGAAGAAGTACAAGATTCTTATCTTTTAGGTCAACATGCATATACAGACACCAACAATGCAGTCGGAAGCGACTCTTCACCTATAACGCTGGCAAAAGATACTATCTATTCAAACTTTGTAAAACTAGCATTATGCCTTAAAAACTCAAATGCAGTATCATCAGACAAACGTCCTTGGGTAGTAATTAATCCAACTATAGAATCGTACTTACTGCAAAGCACGGAATTCATCAATGCACATAATGTGGCTGATGAAACACTTAGAGAGGGCGCCATCGGAAGAATTGCAGGCATGGACGTACTAGTCAGCACTAATTTAGTAGCAACAGGTACTAATTATTACGTTTTAGCTGGGACAAATGATGCAATCACTTTCGCCTCACAACTTTCCAAAATTGAAAGTTTAAGAGACAAAGATAGTTTCTCGGATCTTGTCAGAGGCTTATATTTATACGGTGCCAAAACTGTACAACCAAAAGCGCTTGCTAAAATGGTTGTTAAAGTGCCGGTATAACCCCGATTATTCTTAGAAGAATATGTTATCCAAAGGAGACGATAATGTTCAAAAATTTAAAGACAAAAATAAAAGAAATAGCCATAAGTGCTGTTAAAATTGCTGAAGAAACACTCGGAAGCAATAAAGGTCAGCAAAAAAAAGAAATGGCTATACAGTA
This sequence comes from Candidatus Gastranaerophilales bacterium, assembly GCA_944322875.1. Classification (GTDB taxonomy): domain Bacteria; phylum Cyanobacteriota; class Vampirovibrionia; order Gastranaerophilales; family Gastranaerophilaceae; genus SIG32. The sequence continues at coordinate 24,129 of CALUQI010000010.1, read as the reverse complement.
TGTAGTATCAAGAATTCCAGTAATACAACCTTTCAAACAACTTGTGGCATTACTATTATCAAGTTTTATTGACGATGCGGTAGAATTCGCCGTAGAGTACACAAAATCAATACAAGGGGAGGTATAAATGGAAGATTACGATAAAGAACCTATTCTTGCGGTTCCTACAAACCTCGAAAACATTTCATCACCTGCCAACGATCAACAAATACAAGGTAATGACATGCCTGCGAATTCATCGATTATTTCACAATTAGAAAAAGGACTGGCTCAACATGCAATGAAGCTGCAAAATCTTATACAAACAGGCATACTTAACCAAAAACAAGGGCAATATTACACGAGTCAATTGGCAAAAAAATCATATGAAATAGAAAGACTCAAACAAGATATTGCAAAATCATCACCAAGAGCAGACATTTTTAATGCGATAGAAGAATTCAACATGGAAAGACCAGAGTTTTTTAATACCGAAGGAAGATCTGAGGTACTTGATTATCTGAAAAATTCAAATGTAAATGTTGATAAAGATGAAATAACTCAAATATCAAAAATGGTAGAGAACATTGAAAATAATGCAATTCAAAGATATTTGAGGAAACAAGCTCATGAAAAAGTATTATTAAATGAAAATGAAGCGGCAAAGAGGAAATTAACGGCAAATGCTCAAAATTCATCCTCAACCGGCAATAATGCAAGGGCTTTTACACGTGAGCAAATCGGCAGGATGAGTGGTGCCGAATTTACTAAAAATGAACCCATAATTATGGAACAACTCAGAAAAGGGCTTATAAGATAAAGTAAATTCAAATCTTTCTGATAAGACGGATAAACCGTCTTATCGGGAAGAATTAAAAGGAGAGAAAATGAAATATTTTGAATTAATAAATAAATGTCTTACAGAACTAAGTTACAAACAAGTTAATAACTTTGCCGATCTAATAAAAAATGATCACAAAAAAATAAAAAATATAATGAACTTAATAAATACAGAAGTTTGCAGATCCGACAAATGGAATTTTCTTCTAAGAAAAAAGACTCTGATACTTCCAAAAGATACCTGTGAACTAGAAAATACAATACCGGGAAGATTTGCATCCGTGTTGATTGACGAAACACCATACAAATATTTTGAAGATTTCGAAAAATTTTTCACCAAAAACCAACCACCATACACATATTCGACATTTAACAACAAACTTTTATTTCCGAGTTTTGGAGAGACAAAAAATATAGAAATTGCATATTACACTGAGAATAATGCTAAAGATGAAGAGTTACAAGAAAAAATTTCATTAGAAAATGCAGATGACAGCTCTCTAATTCCGGACCCATATGCCGAACCAATACTTGTTTACGGAACATGTTTAAGGCATAAAGCAAATCCTCAACATGTAAAATTCAGCTACTGGTTAAGCATGTATAATGATGCTCTTGCAAATTTAAGATCTAAAGAATTTGTTTGCATGAATGCAACACCAACAGTTAAACTTTTAAGGGAATAATCAAAAAAAAACAGGAAGTTTTTCATTTCCCCCTGTTAAGATTTACACTAGCCGAAATATAAATAGCATGACTATTATACATTTTTTTTCACAAAAAGACAAATTATACTAAGAAATGTTAAAAATGAAAAATCTAACCCCACAGCAAAAAAAATTTGTATCAGAATACATAAAAAGCCTTGATGGTGAATTTTCAGCAAAAAACGCCGGATACAAATCAAAAAATTTAAAAGAGATATCCAACCAACTTTTATCTAAAGATTTCGTAATAAATGAAATAAAACTACAAATCAAAAAGCAGATATCTGCGCTAAATGTTAATAAGGGCTATGTAATACAAAAACTATTACAGATAGCCGAATTTTCACTGGAAGAAGAAGAAATTTTAGACAAAGACGGTTGTCCTACAGGCAAGAGGAAACTTCGTGACACAGCAGCAGGGCTAAAAGCACTTGAAAGTTTATGTAAATATTTAGGAATCAACAATCAAAAACCAGAAGACAACTACAACGAAGCTAAAATTATAACAATTTCAAATCTCGACGATAACAAAATTTAGAAAGGGACAAAATGAAGAGTGATAAAAACGAAGACATATTATTAAACAATAAAACATTAGAAGAACTAATAAGAATGAAAATACAGGACGAATTTGAATCAAAGCCTGAACAAAAGACACACCCGACCAAAACGGTAACTGAAATAAAAGAAGTTCCCAAAAATATAATTTTTTCAAAATCCGCAATATATAAAGTATACAACAGACGAAACAAAACCGAAACATATGTAAACGGGATACAAGCAGATGCAATGTTAGGTATGCAAAATAGTATAAGAGAAAGAATTTTAAACGGGACATTATCTGTTTTTTCAACAGATGAAGCATACGTAAAATTTGAGAAAGCAGAAGTAAATAATGTGTAAATTTGTACAACCGAGATCTGAGCATCTTAATTTTCTTAATCATCTTCACCAAAAATACAATAACAATCTGGAAGATGATTATAATCAAGATACCATAGCCGGTTTAATACAAAGAGTAAGTCCGTTTTTTTGGGTAATAATAACATTTCCGGACAAAATTCCAGCCGGCTTTGTGTATCTGGACAACATAAAAGGTAATCGAAGCACAATCCACAGTTGTGAAATAAACACATGTTTCAGCCCGGAATTTTGGGGCAATTATACAAAATATTGTGCCAAGATATTCATATCAAACTGTTTCAAGAAGTTAAAACCTACAAAGATAAAGGCATTAGTATATCCGCAGAATCACAGAGTAAAAGCGATATTAGAGTCCTCAGGATTTAAAAAAGAAGCCGAACTAAAATCAGAAACCCTAAAGAATGGTAAATTACAAGATATAGAAATTTATTCAGTATACAAAAAAGATTATGAGGTAAGAAATGAAAATTGAACAAGAAGATTTAACGCAAAAACTGATAAAAGATGACGAACACACTTTAGCATTATCAATAGTAGAAAAATACGACAAATATGAAGACACCCGTTTAACACAACTTACAGATATAAAAGCAGTACGAGAAGCAATTTACGGGACAAATATTCCTCAGATAAATGCTTGGAGCAGCAGGATTCAACTTCCTGAGATTTACGAACTGGCACAAACACTAAAATCACATATTTGTCAGAATCTATATTCACATCCGGATGCAATGTTTGATGTATCGGGCACAAATCCGCAGACACAAGCTTATGCAAACAAACAAAAAGCGATGCTTGTAAATACATTTGAAAACATGAAATTAGAAGATGAAATGGAAAAAATAATTGATGGGATAGTAGAAACGGGAGAAACAACACTTTTCGTAGGCTGGGAAACCAAAGTAAAACAAACAAGACGTGCACAGACATTAGAGGAACAAATTATAAATCCAACAGAGCAAGGCTTTATAGTAGAAGAAAAAGTAATATATGACAACCCGAAAGTAAAACATATTAAATCAGAAGATTTTGTATTTGACAAAAACAATCGAAACAATTGGGACAGTTGTGCAAAAATTTACCGTACATATTCAACCATAGAAGAATTGTTGTCAGATAAATCCAACAACATGCTTACAGAAGACAAAAAAGAGATACTGAAAGGAGTGGTGGCAAGTAAGAAGTCTAAAAATAATGACACGCGCGCAACCGAAGGTAACAAACTGGAGATTTTAGAATTTTGGGGAGATATAGAACTTCCGAATGGTAAACTTCTAAAAAATTGGCTGGTAGTAGTAGCAGGAAGAAAGGAAATAATAAGATTTGAATCTAATCCATTTGTAATAAATCCATTCATACACGCAAACATAATAGAAAGTCCGGACACTTTAAGAGGCATATCACCATTAAGAGTAGCATTAATTCTAAACAATATTTCATCAACAATACTAAACAAGCAAATTGATGCATTGGCCTTAATGATGAATCCTCCATATTTAGCTCCCAAAGGATGTTTCCGTGGCGAACAAGAAGTAAAACCGGGTAAAATTATAGAATACGACGCAGCATTAATGCCTACAGCCCCAACACCATTAAGTTTTGACAAAGCAATGCAAGGCTGGGACTTTTTAACATATTTTAAAACAACAATTGAAAGTGCAACTGGGATTTTCAAAAACATGGCAGGGAATCTTCAATCTGCACAACGTACCGCAACAGAGTTAAACTATTCCGTAAACGGTCAGGAAGCACGCTTAAATATGATGCTTGATGCAATAAACAGAAAAGTTATTGTTCCGATGGTAGAAAAAACAGCGGAAATAATTGCGAATTTCAAACTCGGGCGTGAAGTTATCGGTTTGAACGACCATGGCAAATCACTGTTTTTGGAAATCGACGATAACATCAGAAATGCAAATTACATCTATCGTTACGGAGACAGAAAAGCTACATTTGAAAGGAAAATGAAACTAAAAGAACTGTTTGAAGTAGTCAAATCCTTTGCACAGGTTCCGGAAGTTGAAGAAAAAATTGACTGGCTCGAATGCTTTAAATTTGCATTGGAACAATACGGAATTGAAAACTCTAATAATTTCTTGACTGAAAAATAACTCATTCTACGTGTCATCCGCACACGGATGACACTTTTTTTAAAACAAAAACGAATAATAGGTTATTAATAGATAAATACCCTGTTTACTTTTAACAAAAATTTGTATAAAATAAACTTATGAAACATTTTATCGTGCTACTGTTATTTCTAATATGTCCTATTTATGCTCTTGGTTTAGAAAGTATTGATAAAAAAGAACTTGAGTGCATAAATAATACAAGTTCGACATACGAAATGTTAAAATGTACAGATAATGCAGAAAAAGCTTGGTTTGAAGAAATAGTTAAATATAGAAAAGAACTAAAAGCACTTCTTGCAAAAGATGATTATAATTTATTTATTCAATCTGAAAAACAATGGGATAAATATAGGCAAAAAGATTTTGAATTTATAAGCCATTCACTTAATAAAAAAGACGGAACAATGTACAGAAATGTTGCAAAAGGATTAAAAAATAATATAGTTAGACAGCATGCACTGTTCTTAAAAGAATATTATCAAATATTAATTGATTAAGTGATATAGACATACATAAGGAGGTAAAAATAAAAAATAAAAAATAAAAAATAACAATAGTTAATTTTTATCCTCCATAATAAGGCTATGATATAATAAATTTGTGAAAAAGTTTATTATTGTATTAATCATACTTTTGGGTGTAAATTTTTATCTTGAAAATTTATTTTATAATTTACATACCCCGTATCCGCTCAATTGGCAAAAGAAATATAACAATGTATACGCAAATAAAACTGATAAAAAACTAGGTATGGAAATACAGGATATTATTAAAAAAATAAGCCAAGATACACCTGTCAAATACAATTCGAAAATTAAATTTAATGCTATCAGAAAAATAATAATAACAGGTTCAAAATATTCTCATCTTCCTGAAAAATCTCTTGAAAAAATAGGCATTTACAATTATTCTAAAACCAGGTTAATAACTAAACGATGGCTAAATTTGCGAAGCACAGCAGCTTGCATAATAATGCTAATTAAAGAAGATAATACTGTCTTTCCAATATTTATAGACGGATATAAGTTTTCAATTAATACGGATAAAGTTCAATGCAATAACGAAATTTGTACCCCGACAAATAAACAACAATAACTCTAAACAATTATAACGATACCGCAATTCTTACTATTGAATAAATGAATTAATATTGCTATGTACAAAAACTATTCCTAAGAATAGTTTTTTGTCAATTTAAAATTAAGGAGTTAAATATGACACATAGATATGAAGATTATTTTGATAGTTCAGAACAATATGCAAAAAATATAATTTAAAAACCAATCCAAATAAACCAGGCTGGAATGATGAACTTGATGCATTCAGACATGCATATATGCAAGCTGATTTGAGTAATAAATATGGCAGTAAAACCGCAAAATTTTTAGGTGATATACATGAAAATATATATGATAAGCTCTTTACTATTCAACCATACAAAGAAAAGAACATGGATTTGTGGAATAACAATATAGGTAGAAAAGTTTCTAAAGAAATTGACAAACAAACAAAAATATTTAAAGATATCACAAGCCCACAAATAAGACGAGATATAACTGCTGAAAATATCTATAACAAAATCAAAAGAGGAGAACTAATAACCAACCCTAATGATAGTAGAGTTTATACGGAACCTACCCTATTTGATAATATAAAATCAAAACTTAAAGGTTTTCTTACCGGTCAGGCTGCACCGATTCAACAATTTAGCCGCCAGCAAATCGGCGCAATGACACCTGATGAGTTCAGAATGAATGAACCGCAAATTATGCAGCAATTGCAAATGTAACAAATTAAAAGCCAAGCCCCTGACTTTTCAGGAGTCATAAATTCCGGCAGAACATTTACCGGAGAACATATCGGAAACATGCCCACTAATGAATATACACAAAATGAGTCTCAGATTATGCAGCAGTTAAAATCATTTGTAATTCTTGCTAATCAAGGAATACAAACCAATCCTAATGTTGTTCTTGTTCAACCTTATACAAGAGCGTGAAGAGGTTAAAGGTTACCACAGGTCGAAATAAACCATCTTTTACTCCTGATTTCTCCCCAATGTGCCAAGGAGGTGCACTTTTCTTTAAACTTATGAAATACCAATTATTAAAAGCACAACGTGAATTTTTAGAAATACCACATCAATACAGTCTGGATGTAGCTGTATACCAAGGTGGTTATGGTTCAGGGAAAACCTTTGCAGGTTCCCTTTTGGGGATATTACTGTGTCTTAAGTTCCCAAAGATTAGAGGTTTAGTAGGAGCACAGACATACACACTGGTTAGAGACACAACTTTACAGACATACTTTGAACACCTCGACAATATGGGATTTGTGGAAGGCAAAGACTATGAATGGTCAAGTTCCTTACAAAAGCTGACATTCTACAACGGTTCTGAAGTACTTTTCAGGCATTTTGATGAACCTAATAAGTTAAAATCATTAAACCTTGGATTTGTAGAAATTGAAGAAATGTCTGACATTCCATACGACACCTTTAAAATGTTACTTGGCAGAATGCGACAAAGGAGACGTAAATGTTGGCAGAACTTTACTTATAGGATATTTGGGCATACAAACCCTGAAATGCAACGCGGATGGGTGTATAAGACTTTTGTAGAAGATTCACCACCCAATTACAGGTTAATAACAGCACCTACGACACAGAACATTTATCTGCCTGAAGGGTTTTGTGACGAATTAAAGAAACTTTATGATGAAAAATATTACAATATATTTGTCTTGGCTCAAAATGGTGAGTATAATAATGGACTTGTAATAAAAGACTTTACGGATGAAAATATAAAAGAAATTTCGTATCAACAAGAGATGGATTTACATATAAGTTGTGATTTTAACGTAGATCCAATGTGCTGGGTACTCGCACACAGAACAGAGAATAAAGTTTTTTATTTTGACGAAATAGTTTTAGAGAACACAACAACTGCAAAAACTTGTGAAGAATTCTGCAAAAGATATCCAAACCACAAAGGCAGGATAATAATTAATGGAGATGCATCCGGTGATAACAGGAGTTGTACAAGTGAATACACAAATTACGTAATTATCAAGAAGAAATTAGCTCAATACGGATATGAAACCGATATAAAAATAAAAGCTTTCAACCCGCCTATAAAGAATCGTATCGCGGCATTTAACTCAAAAATTCGTAATGCGGAAGGGGAAATTTGTCTTTTCGTTGACAGGAAATGTGAAAAACTTCTGTATAATATATACAATTTAAGGTATAAAGAAGGATCTTCAAGAATTGATATACCAAGCTATACACAAATAAAACAAAGTAAAGAACTTAAATATCTTTCACATCCAATAGATGCGGCATCGTATCTTGTAGATTTTTATTGGCCGATAACATTATGAGGAAACAAAATGGAAAATTTATTACATTATTCACCAATAATAGTAGCAATTATGGTTTTTTTAATACAACAAAGAATAGTAGTAACACCCGAGCAACTGGAGAAAAAGCATCGTGAGATTTTAGAAGATGTCGAAGAAAAATTTGTAACCCAACACAGTTTCAACGATTTAAAGGAACAATTTAGTGAAATGAAAGAAAAAATTGATAAAATATACGATTGTATAATAGCCGTCAAATAGAAATTAATTGTAAACATTTATTACAAAAACAAGTTATATTTTAAAGTTTTAGCATACAAAAACCGTCATCCAACATGAATACAAGGACTTTGTTACTAAGCAAAATGAAAGGAAAGCAATGGGACTGGCAGCATCACAAGCGAGATTTTTGGCCATAACATCCAGAAAGGCATATTGTGAATTTGAATCCATGCAACTAGCACAGGAGAAGCTTTCCATTACACGTGACATGGCAGAAATTTCAGAGAAATATCAAAATGCCTTAAACCAAACTACCTTAGTATGGGACTATGACGGTTCAGGAGAAAACCCCTACAACTTAACATACGATTTATTAATGACACCAAGCGTGTTAAACGATTATAATCCTTATCTAATAACCACACGAACAGGCTCAGTAGTTCTTACAGGCGCATTGGCAAGTGCCGCTGCAGCAATAAGCCCTAACGGCAGCCCGGTTGAAAGAAGTGAAGCCGGATTTCAAGAATTTTTAAATAGTCTGAACTTAAACCATGTTATTACAACAAATTTGACATCGGAAATCGAAAGTTTAGAATATAAGTATGACCCTAACTTAGGCTATGGTTCAACACCATTAAGAGAAAGTTATGAAAATATAGATAATAACACTGCTTTAAGAAATATACTATCAAAAGTTGAATTGGGTATAACTAACAACACCACTGGTAGCAATGAAATGAGTGCAAGTGACTATTACAGTGAAGACAGCATCTGGAATAATATATCTGGGGATATAAATGCTGGAGATGCCGCTAAAGTATCTATAAATGGGGCATTAGCTCAAACTAGCGTTGCCAAAAAAATTACTATTGGAGATCTGATGAATAACAATGTTATATTGATGTATACATTGGCAGATAACAGCCCGGATTGGACAAATAGTGAAAGTGATGAAACCAACGCAACAAAAAGACTTCAACAAAAAGCTCTTGAAACTCTAAACTTTATAAGTAAGACGATAACCGGAATATTCTCTGATGACGTAACAACACAACTTGCTCTTAAACAAGCTGAACTATTAGTTATTAATAATTTTATAAATAATACGGTTGATAGTATTATCCCAGGAGGGGCGTCAATAAACTACACAGATGATAGATTAAACGCTGCAGTTAAGGAAGCAACAAACCTTAATGGTATATATTTCTCCGATTCATCAGGGCCGGCACAAAATGATACAGTTGCAATAAGTTTATCTAACATGCTTGCAGCGTATTTAACTTATTTTGAAATGGCTTTAAATGGTTACAACTCTGATTTTTATGTTGGGGATACAGCCACAAACTCAAAATATGTTACTGACGATCCATTCTATTATTATTTGTTAAAACAAGGTGAAAATGCACCTGACCCTGATGATAGAACTACCGTTATGAAAGCAGATTTTTACGTGCAGCTGTACAACAATATATGTATAAACGGATGGACAAGAAATGACGGAGTTGAAGATGAAAAGTATCTTGATAATGCATTAAAAAACGGTACGTATTTCATAACTTCATTAAACAATGATGGTTATTTTTATCAGGGAAGATACAATGAAAGTGATTGTATTGTAGAAATAACTGATACAGATGCAATAGCACAAGCAGAAGCAGAATTTAACACTGCAAAAGTTAAATTAACTTACAAAGAAGATCAAATTGATTTAAATATGAAAAACTTAGACACTGAGATTTCTTCATTAACAACTGAATATGATTCTGTTAAGAATTTAATCAGCAAAAATGTCGAAAAAGTATTCAGCATGTTTCAATAATGATTATTAATTATTCCTTAAGGCATAACAATTCTTGTGTTTTTATGATAAAATAGAACACATAATAGAATTGGAGAGGAATAATGTTAAGTTGGTTAGTGAAATTACTAGGAGATCCTAACGAAAAAAAAATTAAAAACATGATGGGTATAGTTGAGCATATAAACTCACTTGAGCCACAATTTGAACAGTTAACAGATGAAGAATTACGGGCAAAGACAGATGAATTCAAATCCATACTTGCTAAAAGACCGACTTCTTCAGATTTTAAGACAGACAGGAAACTTGAAAAAGAAGCTCTAGATAAAATTTTACCAGAAGCATTTGCAACCGTAAGAGAAGCGGGGAAAAGAGTTTTGAACATGCGACACTTTGATGTTCAACTCATTGGCGGATACTTTTTGCATAACGGACACATTGCAGAGATGCGTACCGGAGAAGGTAAGACACTAGTTGCGACATTACCGGCATATTTAAATGCTCTCACTGGTAAGGGTGTTCATATAATAACCGTTAACGACTACTTAGCAAAACGCGACAGTGAATGGATGGGGAAAATATATAAATTTTTAGGCTTAACCGTTGGAGTGATACTGTCAGGCAGCAGAAATATGGATGACTTTGAATCAAAGAAAGCGGCATATAACTGTGACATAACATATGGAACTAACAATGAATTCGGTTTTGACTATTTACGAGACAATATGGCAGGCAGCCTTGATATGTTAGTTCAAAGACCATATAATTATGCAATTATAGACGAAGTTGACAGCATACTAATTGATGAAGCCAGAACACCTCTAATTATAAGCGGCAGACTTGAAAAATCAGCTGAAACATACAAATTAATGGCAAAAGTTGCGCCTAAAATGAAAAAAGATATTGACTATGAAGTTGACGAAAAGAATAAAAATATAATATTGACAGAAGAAGGTATCGACCACGCACAAGATATAATTGGGATAAAAGATTTATTTGATATTAATACCCAATATGCACACCATCTTTTACAGGCACTAAAGGCAAAAGAACTCTACATAAAAGACACCGATTATGTAATAAAAGACGGTGAAGTTATGATAGTTGACGAATTTACAGGGAGATTAATGGAAGGCAGGCGTTGGTCAGATGGTTTACACCAAGCAGTAGAAGCAAAAGAAGGTGTACAAATTCAAGATGAAACTCAAACTCTTGCAAGCATTACTTTTCAAAATCTTTTCCGTTTATATCCAAAACTTTCAGGGATGACAGGGACAGCAATGACAGAAGAAGCTGAGTTTGGGAAAATCTATAATCTTGAGGTAACAACAATACCGACAAACAAACCGGATATAAGAATAAATTATCCTGATGTAATATACAAAACTGAACGTCAGAAATATTTATCAGTAGTTGATGATATTATTGAAATGCACAAGATTGGTCGTCCGGTTTTAGTTGGGACAATAAGTATTGAGAAATCAGAGTACGTATCAGCACTTTTAAAAAAACGCGGAATAAAACACAATGTATTGAATGCAAAGCAACATGAACGAGAAGCTTACATAATAGCCCAAGCCGGGAGAGTAGGTGCTGTAACAATTGCAACAAACATGGCCGGTCGAGGTACGGACATATTACTTGGTGGCAATGCTGAATACTTAGCAAAAGAGGCACTTGATAGGAGAGGAATTACTCAAGATAGCCCCAACTACGAAGAAGAAAAAAATAAAGCCTTAACCGAAGCAAGAATACTAACCGAAGAAGAACATAAGAAAGTAGTAGAAGCAGGCGGTCTACACGTTATTGGGACAGAAAGACATGAATCAAGGCGTATTGATAATCAATTAAGGGGTCGTGCCGCAAGACAAGGTGATCCCGGGTCTACCAGATTTTTTCTGTCATTAGAAGATAATCTTATGCGAATATTTGGAGGCGATAAAATAACGGCATTAATGAATATGCTCAATGTTGATGAAACAATGGCTATAGAATCTCCTATGATAACCCGACAAATACAATCGGCACAGAAGAAAGTTGAAACTTATCATTTTGATATAAGAAAAAGTGTTCTTGAATACGATGACGTTATGAATATCCAACGTGAAAAATTTTATGCACAAAGAAGAAAAGTTCTTGCCGGAAAAAATCTTAATGAAGATATTCAATTCATGATTGAACGTGAAGTAGATAGGATTTTAAGAAGTTACATAGCCCCTGATATGCATGTAGAAGACTATATTTATGAAGATTTACAAAGAATGATTAAAGAACTGCATTCATACATACCACAACTATCACATTTTGAAATTTCAGATATACAGAATATGAGGTTTGAACCAATGTATGATAAAGTAAAAGATTTTGCAATGGAAGCATATAGAGCTCATGAAACTGAAATTATTAATTTCTATAACGATGTACTATCAAAATATGATTCAAACTTTATACCACAAGAACCATTTTCACAAGAAAATGTAATGCGAGATTTGGAAAAAGACATACTACTTCGTGTTGTAGATAACAAATGGATAGATCATTTACACAACATTGACATGCTGAGAGAAGGAATCGGTCTTAGGGCATACGGGCAAAAAGATCCATTAATAGAATACAAAAGAGAAGCATATGACTTATTCAACAACATGATGTTTGAAATACAAAAAGACACTGTAAGGCATTTATTCAGGACAAAATTCGGTGTTCAAATAGTTAACAATTCTGCCGACTAAGGAACAGGGTCATAACCACCTGGATTCAACGGGTGACATCTGCAGATTCTTTTAATTCCAAGCCAACCACCTTTTATGACACCATATTTTTGTATAGCCTGTTTGGTATACTCGGAACAAGTTGGCGTAAATCTGCATACTGGTGGGGTTAAAGCAGATATTTTTTGATAAAAATTTATTAAAAAAGTAATAATTTTTTTCATAATTATCTATTCCATAACATAAGACTCACCAATAGTATCAATAGCTTCTACCTTAATATCAGTTATAAGCTCAGAATAAGATATAACAACAATAGTCGGAATATGTCTTTCCAAAAGTTGATAAAGTGGCAATCTAATCCTTGGAGAACAAAGTATCACAGGTTGTTTGCCGCAAGTTTGGTGAGCTCTCATCAAAGTAGTTGCCGTTGTCTCTATTAGTTCTTGAACCTGCATTGGATTTAAAAGGAACATTGTACCTAGCTCAGTTCTTTGGCAACTATCATCAAGGATTTTTTCCCATTCGGGGGATAGAGTCAATGCGTACAAAACTTTATCATCTTGAACATTAGATAAGCAAATTTGTCTTCCTAAAGCAGCACGTAGACGCTCCGATAAAATATCCGGTTCCTTTGAAAATCTTGCATAATCGCAAAGTCTTTCAAATACAAATATAATGTCCTTTATTGAAACTTTTTCTCTTATTAAATTGACAAAAATCTTTCTTAAATCGCTTGTTGATATAATTGTTGGAACAAGGTCGTTAACCAAGGTTGGATCTTGCGATCTGACAAGTTCCATAAGTTTCAACACATCCGTTTTAGTCATAACATCATCAACGTGTTTTCTTACGCATTCTTGTAAATGTGTAACAATAACATCCGTTGAATCCACAGCAGTAACTGAACGTGCCGATTTAGCATCTTCAGACGTAATCCAGTATGCTTGAGTCTGATATGTTGGATCAATTCCTATAATTGCGTCATCAGGAACCTCTTTTCTCATTGAATCCCACTGATCTGCAATTACCATTAATCTTCCAGGATATACATAACCAGTTGCAACAGTATTACCACGAATTGATATCATATACTCATTGGCATCCAAAGCTGAAGAATCCATAATCCTTATATTAGGAATAATATATCCCAACTCGTCTGTAACTCTTTGACGCAAAGCTGCAATTTTAGCCAGCAACTGACCTTCTTGATCCGGATCAGCAATAACCAACAAATTAGAACCGACCTGCAAACTTAAAACATCCACACCTAAACGCTCATACATTCTATTTGGATTAACCAAATCCTGCATATTTTGACGCACATTTTCCAACTGTCCCAATTGAGACTGTACATCAGCATTAATCAATACAGAAAATCCTGCAATACCAATAGCTATTGAAAATGCAAGGAAAGGGAACCAAGGCAAACCGGTAATCGGGCCGGTTATTGCCAACAACATCAAAAATCCGGATGCAAAAAATAATGAATAAGGTTTACTTAATATTTCACCGGCAACATCAGCACCCAAAGACGAACTTGCAGCAGATGACCTTGTCATAAAAACACCTGCAGCTATTGACATTAATAGCGAAGGGACTTGGGATGCTAAACCATCACCTATCGTTAGCACCGTATACTTGGAAACAGCATCTTCTATAGGCATTTGGTTCATCAGACAACCCACGCATAATCCACCCACAATATTTATTATTACAATGATGATACCGGCTATGGTATCTCCCTTTACAAACTTCATCGCACCATCCATTGAACCAAAAAGATTGGACTCGCGTTGTAAATCTTCACGTTTTTTTGTAGCTTCTTCCGGAGAAATCAAACCTGCATTAAAATCGGCATCAATTGTCATTTGTTTACCCGGCATAGCATCTAATGCAAATCTTGCTGCAACTTCGGCAATACGTTCAGCACCTTTGGTAATTACCATAAACTGAACTACCGTTATTATCAAAAAGATTACTCCGCCAACAACCATATTACCACCGGTTACAAAAGTTCCAAATGCATGAATTACTTCTCCGGCATCACCTTTTGCTAAAATTAGCCTTGTTGATGCTATGGATAATACAAGACGAAACATTGTTCCTAACAAAATGATTGAAGGAAATGCAGCCAATTCTAAAGTTTTTTGTACATATAAAGCTATCATCAAAAGAACTATGCCCAAAGTTATATTTAAACTTATAGAAAAATTTATAACCCAAGTTGGCATTTCAACAAGCAAAATTAACAACAGTGTCAATACAAACACTGCTAAAAATATTTCACTTATTGGATTTCCGCCTGCATTACTCTGTGCCATTAAATTTCTTTTAAAGCCTCACTTATTATTGCCAATTGAGTTTCAATCGTAGCATCTACCACACCATTCGTTGTTGTCAAAATACATCCGCCTTCCATTACTGATTCATCAGGTATTACAAGGATTTTTGCTTCCATTCCCAAATTCTCGGCAATCTCTGGAACCTCGCCTTTTAGCAGATTAACTTGCGAAGGGTTCGTTCTGATGGTTATTTTGCTTTCTTCTTTAGAAAGATTTTTCATAATATCTCGAACGCTGTCTAATATCAGTTCAGGAGTACTTGTTAATTCTTTTTTAATTATTTTTTTTGCGATATCAATGCTAATATCTGCAATTTCTGGGACAATCATATCAAATACTTCTTGTTTAGCATTAAAAAAAGCTGTTATAGAATTCCTTAAGTCTTCAATATCAGATTTGGCTTGACTTATACCGTTTTGGTAACCTTCTTTTGCAGCAGCCTCACGTATTGCATCAGCCTCTTCTCTTGCCCTGGATATAAGATTTCTATCATCAATTCTGCGAAATCCACGTCTTCTATCGCCACGACGTCTTTCATTACGTTGTTTAAAATCTATATTATCCAAATTGAACAAGTCGATTACATCCTCTTCGACTTGTTCCTGCTTTAAAGTTTCCTGAGCAGCATCTTTTGTTTTTTGCTCCTCCGGTTGAGTTTTTTTCTTTTTAATAATCATGATTTAATATTATTATACACTATCTTGTATGTGGGTGGCAATAATGTTAGCAACTTTTGGAGCCACTTCATAAAATTCACCCTCTAAAGCGTTGAAAACAAGTCGTTTGACCTTCATTCTTTCAGACTTGAGCATTGTTTCTAATTGTTGACGATCTATCCCTGACGTAACTTTTTGTATTTTTGCAACAATTTTGCCTGGACTCAACTCCTGCGGTTTTGGTAAATTTGTACGGATTTCATTAAGACATTTTATAGCAGTACTTACGCTGACACGACTTCCAAGATCCGGCATACCCATATACTTTATAACAGTAGATGCATCTTCAGGACTAAACTTATCCAATAAAGTTTGAACCTTTTCCTGTTTCATCCTTTGAAAAAGCAATGCTACAGTAGCCAATTTCATAATCTTTGGACTTGAACCACCTTGTACAGGCTCACTTGAAGTCGGAACTGTACTATCCGATTTTTGTTGGGTTGGCTGAGGAACTTCTTGTCCTGAGGATGATTGTTCTTCATTCATTTGTTGCATCATTGCGTCTATATTTGATTGCTTTGATGCTTGTTCTAAAAGGGTTTCCGAAATAAAACCTTTTTCTTTTAATTCAGACAAGGCGCTCAAATACGTCTTTTTCACATGATGTTCAATTAATTGTAATATTTGATCCTGAGGCAAACCTTGTTTGAAAGTTTGCTTGGCAATTTCAAAAATTGTGAATGCAATCTTTTGCATAACAGGATCCCAAAATTCCTGAGGAATCTTTGAACGAATTAAATCCACGGATTTGTGAAAAGCCCATTCTGCAATAATTTGGGTAATCATCATCGCTTGTTCTGCATTGAAATTAGAATCCTTGTCATTATATAAGGCTTCACCTGCCAAAGCAGAAAAATTTAAAAGTGTATTTACAACGTATTGTTTTTCATTATCGGCAAAATCTTGCGGCACAAGCTCTTGAGCCTGAGCCGTTAAGTTTTGTGCAAATTCTTGATAATTAAAACCTTGTATTGCCATGTTTAACCTTGTTCAATCCAACTTTTTATTTTTTCTGCCGCTTCTGCAGCATCTGCATCAGACACTTCTGCTGATAAATTATTAAGAGATTCTATAAGCAAACCTTCATCTTGTTGAGGAATATATTCTCGCTGTTTTTGTTCCAAAAGGTTCTGAGCAAGTTCTGACTGTCTTGCCGTAAGTTGAGCTGCACGTGAATTTATATCACTTAACTGTTTATCTTGTTCTGCTGTTTTTTGTCTTAATTTTTCAACCTCAAGCTTATTTGCTTCTTGAACCTGCTTAACCCTATCCGATATAATTTTGAATAATATCAGCAAGCCAACTCCGCTTAATGCAATAGCCAGCCACCAAGGATTACCTGTTTCATCGGGTTTTGGAAGATTTACAGGTCGATCTGATGCTAAGTATGGATCTGTAGAATCTGAAAATGCTATTGAAACATTCTCCGGATTGACCTTTGGACTTGCTGCATTTGCTATAAGTTCTTTTAACTCTTCTAAAGTAGTATTTGCAGGTAATGCTGACTTCTCAAGCGTTACTGCGATTGAAATCTCTTCAACAACTCCCGGTCTTATATACTCATTGGTTTGTGTTTTTGTGACACCGTACTGTGTTTCAGTTGCAGATCTTGAATAACTTCTATTTTGCGAAGAATCCGAACCTCCTTGAGGCAAACCGTTTGGAAGATATACGCTCACTGCACTAACATTTTTATTAGAATCTTTTGTCTGATCTCCCAGACCTTCGGTGAAATTTTGCTCTGAAACAGCTGTCTTCTTTGTCGGATCATATTCTATTGTATATTTCTCTATTGGAGCCTGACGAAGAAAAGTACTTACTGTCACAACATAATTACCTTTACCAAGCAATCTGTCTAATTGAACCGCTACTTTTTGTTGCATATATTTATCATTTTCTTGCAGCTTTTCAAGCATTTCATCTTGAGCATCAATTATGCTCGAGTACACATTGCCATTGGTATCTGTAATTGCTATATTCTCAGCAGTTAACCCTGTGACACTTCCCAGTAAAAGATTCGTAATTGCCTTAACTTTTATTTGATCCAAACGATCACCTGAAGGAATTGTTATCTGTACTGTAGCAGTGACAGGCTTCTGCATTGATGTAAACATTGTCTGCTCAGGTATCGAAATAAATACAGAAGCATTTTCTATTGGAGGAATCTTACGAATCAATCTTGCTAATTCCCCATTAATTGCTCTTGCCAGTCTTATTCTTTTATCTTCTTTGGTTGATGTAAAATCACCTTTATCAAAAATCTCTAACCCAACATTTTGATCCATTAAACCACTTTTTACTATGGCCAACAAAGCTGCATCCTTTTGGCTTTGTGTATACTGTTTTAAAAATACTGTTGATTTGGTACCATCAAGTTTTCTGCTTGCATCAATACCTTCACGTGCCAATAGTGCTTGTATTTCTATAGCTTTCCCCAAATTGTCCGTTGTTAACAAATCCAAAGGCTCTTTTATAACTTTTTCGCTGACCACTTTACCGGTAGCTCCTGATTTTGACGAATTCACAATCCCTATAGTTATAAACAGCGCCAGTAATAGTACAATGCCGCCTATAATCCCATATAATAAAGGTTTATTTTGAAGAAGTTTCTGAAAATCCATTTCCGTCCCACTATTTAACTAACATTTATATTCTACACCTGTATTTGCGTAACTCTATCATACGCTTGGATGACTTTTCCCACTATTTGAGTAGCTACATTTACACTTATTTCTGATTTTGCCATTGCTGTCATTACATCGTGTATATCAACATTGCCGTTACCTGACATTGCATCTTTTAGTAAATTGTCCGGCTCGTTAAGTTCTGTGTTAAAATTTTCTACCAAACCTGACATTACTTGCTTAAAGTCAGGTGTGCCTGTATCTTCTACTCGGCTAAGCCTTGCCGGACTCATTCCGTTTGTTAGGCCGGTATCAAGTTTTGTGTGTTGTATGCGACCCGCTAAATCATAATGTGGATAAAAATTATTGTACATTTGCCTCGCCTTTCTTATTATATTCTACCGTAATTTTCAAGAATATCATTAAGTTGCTTTAACAAATCATCCGTTTTATGTAGTTAAAATAATGAATTTCATACAAATTATTTAATGATTATTGTACAAAAGTCATGACAATAGTAAGAGAATTACCATTAACTTTATTGACTATTAAGTTCTTGTCTTATGTCTTCAACAGAAACTCGAACTATTGGGGAGTTTTCATCTTTTTTCAAAACACAGTTCTCTATCCCCGACTGAACTATAAATCTCTTACATAAAATACAAATAAAATTGTGCCCCCAAATGTACATTGTCGAACCTTTACATCTGTCTTGTCCGGCTTGAATTATTGCATTTTGTTCTGCATGTATTGACCTGCAAGTCTCGTACTGAGTACCTGATTGAATATTATTCTTTATCCTGTAACATTCTCCTCTTTCATAGCAAGACTCAACTTTTGACGGAGTTCCATTATACCCCGTAGCTTTAATCTTTTTGTCTTCACCTACAATTACAGCTCCTACCTGAGCCCTTATGCAGTTAGATCGGCTTGCACAAGTCTTTGCTAAATCCAAAAAATAATCATCCCAATCTTTTATTCCCATAGTCCCTCTAATATTTGTGATTTCGTATTCCTGTCATAATCATGGCAATACCATACTTGTCTGCAAGATTAATAATTTCTTGATCTTTGGAAGACCCTCCCGGTTGAATAATCAGGGCTATTCGTCCTTGAACCGCCGCATATATCGCATCTTGAGAATATATTATCCCATCCGTAGCAATTATTGCATCCTTGGAACCGTCACAGGCTATCTTTAAAGCCGATTCTATAGCTGATGCTGAATTCGTCTCATTCTTTGTTATACCCAGTGTAGCAAAATCTTTTACAATTACTGCTGCATCTGTACTTGCATGTTTTATTACTTTCCAAGCAAATATCGCATCTTCTATCTGTTCTGCTGTGGGTTTGGTTTTTGATACAACCTTGAATAATTCTTTGTCCAATTCACTGTTATTACGATCCTGTATCAATACCCCAAAAGGCGTTATTTTAACTTCCTCTAAACACATTGTTCTAAGATTCTTCAAAGGAGTATTTAATTTTACCAGTTTTAATCCGGGATTTTCTTTTATCAATTCTAATGCCTTCGGATGAAAATCCGGAGCTATTATTGCCTTTACACCCATTGAATTAACGTGTTTTGCAGTTTCATAATCCAATGGTTTGGTAAACCCTATCGTTCCGTAAAATGCACTTACAGGATCACAATCAAACGCTCTGTTATATGCATCCTCTATATTCCTACCCAATGCAACTCCGCAACAAGATGCATGCTTCATTATCGCTACTGCTGGTACATCGTAAAATTCACTTAAAATTCTGGTAATTTCTGATAAGTTTAAAATATTATCATAACTTAATTCTTTACCAAATAAAACTTCATAATCTGCCATTTCCTCAGCAGAATATAAACTAGCCTTTTGATGTGGATTTTCTCCGTATTTTAGTTCTTTTATTCTGTCAAATCTGAATTCGCGCATATTCTCCTCAAAATCCCCTTCATCATATCATAAAAACTTCACTGTATCAATACATTGCATATTATTAAGACCAAGGTTTATTTCTCTTGAATTATTTTTATTTTTTAATTACAATTGTGCGTGTTCAGATAGTAATTTATGAGGAAATTATGACAAACAACAGAATGACTGAAGGTGTTGGTAAGAAAATCGTTGAAGCACTAAAAATGCAGTCTGATATTGAAATTAACCCTATTAATTCATCAGAAGATTTAAGTCTAAACGATGAACACGAGACTGAAATACAACAAGATGTTCAACAAAATAATGAAGATATATTAATTGAAGATGATGATATATTCGATAACCAGCCGATTAGTATTGAAGAAAACCAAAATCTTATAGAGACTTCAGATTCTTTCATTCAACAAGAACAAGTTGCTCCTCAAATTAATATACAAAAACAATTTATAACTACAGATAACGATGATTTTGAGATTCCTTCCAATGTGGCTGTGCTAAAACAATTAGTTACAAAATTGCCTGCTGGCGTGACTAAGCAAACCGGAGCGGTTATAATTAGACAAACAATGGAAGCTCTTGGCATATCTATGAAAAGTGTCTTGCAAGAAGCTCAACAGGTTCAAGAAGGATTAAACAATTCTTCAAGAGAATGTCAAGCCTCAATTATGGAATATAAAAAACAAATCGGAATATTAGAAAAACAAGCTCAAAAATATCAACGACAATACGCCGCACTAAATGACATTATAAGCTTGTTTATCCAAACTAATATTTAAACGTATACTGAATGCTCTTATCACGCATTGCAACGCAGGATTCAATTTCTGTTGAAACCATATCCAGACGAGCTTTATATTGGTTCATTTGCTGTACCAGACGTTGTTCTAAGCTCTTCAATTTCGCTTGGCGTTGAGCCAGCATTTTTGCCATAGGAGAATCAGGATCCGTATAATCCGTACCTACCTGTAATAGATCACTTACTGACTGAGCCAAATTCATCTGTGCTTGAGTTATTAATTGAATTTTGTACTCTAAATCCAACTTTTGTGCCCATAGCATATTCAGTCTAATTGTTGAATTAATTAATCCCATTTTCTTTCCTTCTATCTGGTTTCATTGAGATTTTTTCCTTTTAAGAAGTTATGTTCATTATTCTCTGCAATTAGCTGTTCCATCTTCTGAAGCTGATGACGATGGTAATTTAATCTGTATTGCGCCATCTTCAGTTTCTTTTTCATTGTCAGAAAATCTTTCAACCCATCCAATATTGAATTACTCAAAGACTTAAATGGATTTTTTCTTATTAGGAAATTTTTTGAATATATCAAGAAATCTATTAATCTTTTTATATTCATCTCTAAAGTTTCTCGAAGCATATTACTCCTTTACACTTTAGACCTACGTATAAATAAAAACTTGTTACCTTGAATAATTGCTATATTTTGTAAATCTTTGTAACATGTCTTAATCATTATAAGTCTAATGAAAATGTACCAAGTAGAAGGGGAAACACCCTACATATACATTATACGGCAAAAAAACAAAAAACTTTAATTATAAATTTTGAATAGCTTTACTATCGCCATCAATAGATTCTTTCAGCATTTTTTTGACAACATCGCCTTGCGTATCAAGCATTTTGCAAACTGTTTCAATATTTCTAACTTTGTTTGAAAGTATAGTATCAGCGTTTGCGGTTATATTTCCCGTAATATTTTGATAGGCAGCCAAAGCTGCAGAAGTAGTACCCTGCATAAGATTACCCATAACTAAGGCAGGGAGTCCATATTCACCTAAATAAGGTGCAGCAGCCTGCATAATTCCGCCCCATCCTGAAATACAACTTGCAAGAGGCAAGACTAAATTTTTACCGATACCAAAACCACTAGCACCTCCGATGCCATATGCCGCGGCGCTTGCAACATCAGCCAGACCTCCCAGGCTTGATGCAAACCCCGTGGCTACACCACTATCAGAACCCCAGCCGGTAATACCTGCAGCACCACCTGTGGAATAACCGCTCAAACCCCAAGATATCGGTGCAGCTCCGCTTGGAAAACCTGAATAATTATATAAAGAATTTAGCCCGTATGACGAACCGCTTACCATATTTGAATAATATGAAGTCCCAGGAATACTCATAGATTCTGATGCTCCAAAAACGGTCGCAAACGATGATGGCGCAAACAAACTTGCTAAATTATATAAAAAACCGCCTGTTGCCTCAAATCCGGTACCCATACCACTGCCTGATACCGTTAAATCTCTCAATTTGTCGTATGTCTCAAAAAGCTGGGCTTTTGCATCACTATTCGCCGAACTGAATTTGTTTGCTATTACAAGATAACTATCATTTTTGTAAGACATTTTTACCTCTTAGTTATTATTCAAATGTTTTGAATGTAGATTCAATATTCTTTTCAATTACTTTTTTGACAGCTTCCATTTCTGTCTGCAACGCTTCTTGTTCAGTATCTAGCTGACGTAATCGAAGTTCCAGAGTTCTATCCTGCTGTTGAATCTTTTCAGTTTGAGCATTTATGTTCTGTATTTCCTGCTCATAAACCGCCATATTATAATTGTATTGGTTCATCGCATCATTGTAAGCATCTTCATCTGTAACCGTTTCCGTATTAAGTGCAAAAGTTGCTGTTGAATTTTCAAATCTGATACTGTATGGACGACCCTCTTCATCAAAATCGACAAAAGCCTTCTCTTGTCTTTCTACCTTTGTTTTTATATCTTCCGCATAATATTGCGTCAGAGGAGATTGATTCTCTGTAGGTTTACTTGGATCGCTTGCGCTAATTGCAGTATCTCTCAAGTCTTGAGCACAAGCAAAATATGTTCTTCCTTGATACTCATATGTATATATGTCATTTGTTGAAGAATTTGCAAAGGCACTATTCGGAAACTTACTTACTATTTCTTCATAAGCTGCTTTTTGCATCGCGTCTGTCGGATCATATTTTGAAAGTTCACAATTACCAACATATTGGGGAACATCACTTTCTATATGATATTCATTTGCATCTGCAATACCTGCTACTGCATCATTCAAATCAGAATCCAATGCAAAATGTATTACATTATTTGCATCTGTATATGTGTACACATCCGCAGGGTTTGCCGTGGATAATTCAGGATAATTTGATGCTATATTATCAAAATTTTGTTTTTGGTTCGGATCTGTTGGATCGTATACTGTAGTGTTATAACCATTTACAGTATAAACCCCGCCTGCATATGTTACATCACTTTGTGCAACTGTATTTTTTACAGGCTCAGTTTCTACCACTACCTGAGGATTAGGTTTATTATTTTGTACTCCTGTATATATATCAGCGTAATGATAATGGTTAACTAAATAATTATAACCATCAGGATCATCAACCAATTGTGTCATACTGGTGATAGTTTCGTCACAAGTACCGTCCTGATAAGAATACTGTAATGTTGTATAATCCGTTGTACTTGGTGGCGTCGGAACTTCAAGTGTTAAAAGTTGGTTAAATAAATTTGCACTTTGATTTGCCAAAGCTGTACGAGCTTGGTTAACTTGTTGTCCTTCGTATTCTACATTTGTCTTTCTTGCCGTTAGGCCCAAGTATCTGGCCTGTGATGCTGCCATACCCATATTTATAAGTCTCCTATATTCTGCATTATTTTTAATGATTATTTTTTAAAAGTCAATATTACCTAAAAAAATTATACGGCATATATTACCAGATATACACATCAAATGAATAAAAATCATACAAACATATGAAAAAAAAAATAAACTATTTTAAAACATTTAGATAATTTATATGAAAAAAACAGGGAACAATGTTCCCTGTTTTT
>CALUQI010000009.1 GCA_944322875.1 Candidatus Gastranaerophilales bacterium | reverse complement strand
ACCAGATATACACATCAAATGAATAAAAATCATACAAACATATGAAAAAAAAATAAACTATTTTAAAACATTTAGATAATTTATATGAAAAAAACAGGGAACAATGTTCCCTGTTTTTTTTCAATATGTATAAATTATTCTTCCTCGGATATTACTTCTTCTGGTTCTTTAACAGTTAATGCGATACGTTTATCCGTTGGATTAAATTTTAAAATATAAGTCATGATCTTATCACCAACCTGTAGTATATTTTGGGTTTCGTTTTGCAACTCGGCCAACTCTGAATGAGGAAGTAAGGCCTCAACTCCGGGGAATACTTCTACAAAAGCACCAAAATGTTTTATCCTTGTGATAGTTCCTTCAACTTTGTCACCTTCTTTAATTTGTTTTTCTGCTTCTAACCAAGGATCAGGTTCAAGATTTTTTAAGCTCAATGATACTCTCTGCTTGTCGTGGTCTACTGCTATTACTTCAACATCTATCTTATCCCCAACATTTAATATATCTGTGGGATGATCAATCCAACGCCAAGAAAGTTGAGAAAGAGGCAATAACCCATCTATTCCCCCTAAATCTATAAAAGCTCCGAAATCAGTAATTCTAACAACATCTCCTTTTACTACTTGACCGGGCTCAATTTGTGAGAACACATTCTTTCTGGCTTCTACAGCACTGTCTTCATATACTTTCTTGTTTGACAATATGAAATTATTTTGCTGACTGTCTAGTGTTAGTATTTTAAGTTCAATCTGTCCGCCGACTTCAAGCTCTGTTTCTTTACAACGCAATTGTGATGACGGAACAAACCCTCTAACACCGGAAATCTCTACAAGTACACCGCCTTTTACTATACCGACAATATTTCCTAAGATTACTTCATCTGCAGATTTTGCTTTTTCTAATTCTTTCCACGCATATGCAAAATCAACTTTTTTCTTTGATAATAAGAACTTTCCGTCTTCGTCTTCTTCACGAATGATTAAAAATTCATATTCTTTACCTTTTTCAAACTTATCTTCCAGGTTTTCATTTTTATCAACAGCCTCACGCGTAGGAACTACAGCTATTGTCTTTGCGCCTATATCAACCATTACACCCTGACCATCAAATCCGCATACTATACCTTTTACTAAGTCTCCTTTTTGAAAATTGTAATCATACTTTTTCAACAATTCTTCAAAATCTAAATCATTACCTTTTGATACCATCTTTACCCCATTATAATTACTATATATCTACATTAATAATTGTAACAAATTTATGTCAATCTGTAAAGTTTTCTTAATATTGTTTAACAATTATTATTTTCAGGTGATTTTATACGCAGTTAAAATTATACATATCGGTGCGTTAAAATATTTGTCCGGACAAATATTTTGACAGGTTGGGAACTAAAATTGATAAAAGCTTTATACTACTGAACAAAACGCAAAATACGAACAGAAAACATCTTGCGTAACCGGTTTTTGGCTTAATAAAACTTAAAAGAAGTTTTATTAAGCTTGTAAAGAGGCTATCAAGTCACATATATTTTTTTCTTGAACGGAAATTTCGTCAATTCGAGTTTTAGTTTGCTCAATCAAATCTTTTGGGGCATTAGCCACAAATTTTTCATTACTCATTCTTGCTGAAAGAGAATTTTTTTCGGACACTAATTTGTCTAATTTTTTCTTCTGCCGTTTAATCTCTTCATTAAAATCTATCAAATTTTCAAGAGGAACTACAATTTTTGAAGCTGAAACAACCGCAGTTGCCGACTTTTTAGGTACAGCTCCCAGTACTTGAGAATATGAAATATTTTCCACTTTTGCCAAACGTTTTATGTAAGATTCAATAGCTTCAAATGTTGTTTTTTCTGAAGCTTCCGCCCAAATTTCTATATCAAATTTTAGTGAAGTAGGTATATTAAAACTTTGTCTTACGCTGCGTAAAGATTTAATAGTTTCAAATACAAGCTCCATCTCTTGTGCTTCTTTTTCAAACAACAACTTTTCTGAACAAACCGGAAAATCAGCCAACATTATCGCCTTTAAATCGGTTTCTTGTGGTATTAATTGCCAAACCTTTTCCGTAATATGCGGCATAATCGGGTGTAAAAGTCTTAAAGACATATCCAGAACATAACGTAAAACCCTTTGGGTATTAAGTTTTAGATTTTCATCCTGAAGTTGAATTTTAGCTATTTCAACATACCAATCACAATACTTGTTCCAGAAGAAATCATATAGTACATGAGCCATTTCACCTATTCTGTAATTTTTAATATTTTCATTAACTTCTTTTGCCGCATTGTTAAGTTCATTTAAAATCCACTTGTCTACAATTGTCAATTTTGAATAATCTATATCACTATTGTCAATGCCATCCAAATTTAACAACACAAAACGTGATGCGTTCCATATTTTATTTGCAAAATTTCTTCCATATTCAAATCGCTCATCACTAATTTTAATATCTTGGCCGCCGTAAGTACATAAAGAAGTCATGGTAAATCTTAGTGCATCAGATCCATATTTATCTATAATAACAACCGGATCAATAGTATTACCTTTAGACTTTGACATTTTTTGACCTTTTTCATCTCTGATGAGTCCATGAATAAATACTGTTGAAAATGGAGGTTTTTTAGTGAATTCAAGCCCCATTGTTATCATTCTGGCAACCCAGAAGAATATTATATCAAACCCTGTCACCAAGACATTTGTGGGGTAGAATTTTTTAAAATCATCTGAATCGGTATTCGGCCAGCCCAAAGTAGAAAAAGGCCAAAGTCCTGATGAAAACCACGTATCCAATACATCACTGTCTTGAGTATAATTTTCAGGATCCGGGTTTTCCTTAGCAACAATCATTTCTCCGGTCTGATTATGGTAATAAGCCGGAATTTGATGCCCCCACCATAATTGTCTTGAAATACACCAATCGCGAATATTTTCCATCCAGCCAAGATAGTTTTTCTCCCAGCGTTCCGGAATAAATTTTATTCTTCCGTCCTTAACTGCCGCTATAGCCTCTTTTGCAAGTGGCTGCATCTTTACAAACCATTGTTCTGAAAGCAGCGGTTCTATCGTAGTATTGCATCTTTGACACTTGCCAACATTATGTTCGTGATCCCGCGTCCTGAGCAAAAAATTATTATAAGAAAGCATTCCTATTATTTTCTCACGGGCCTCATATCTGTCAAGACCGTGAAGTTCCTGCGGTACCTCGCCACACGCCTTCATTTTACCCTGTCCGTCAATAACCCACAAAGGCTTAAAACCATGACGCTTACCAACCTCAAAATCATTAGGATCGTGTGCCGGAGTAATTTTTACGGCACCTGTACCAAAGTTCTTGTCGACATATTCATCAGCAATAATCGGAATCTCCCTGCCTGAAAGAGGAATAACCACTGTCTTGCCTATTAATTCAGAATATTTATGATCAGTAGGATGAACAGCAATTGCCACATCTCCAAAAATTGTTTCCGGACGGGTAGTTGCAACAATTATCGCGCCGGATTCACCTTTTAAAGGATACGAAATTTCCCATAAATGTCCTTGTTCTGTTTCATACTCTGTCTCTACATCGGAAATCGCTGATTGACAACGAGGGCACCAGTTAACAATATATGCACCTTTGTATATCAAACCTTTCTCGTATAACTTTACAAAAACTTCTTTAACAGCTTCTGAACATCCTTTATCAAATGTAAATCTTTCTCTTGTTCTGTCAAATGATGCTCCTAAACGCTTACATTGATCAAGAATAGCAGATTTATGCTTATTTGCCCAATTCCAAGTTTCCTCAAGGAACTTTTCACGTCCCAAATCGTGACGAGATAACCCTTTTTCTCGAAGTTTTTTTTCCACAACATTTTGTGTAGCTATACCTGCGTGATCCGTACCAGGAATCCAAAGTGCTTCATAGCCGCTCATTCGATGATATCTGATAAGTATGTCTTGCAAAGTTTCATCCAAAGCATGCCCCATATGAAGGACTCCCGTTACATTAGGAGGAGGAATTACAATGGTATAAGGAGGCTTTTGACTTTTTTCATCAGCCTTGAACATTTCGTTACTTTCCCAAAATTTATACATTTCTTCTTCTGTAGATTTTGCATCATAAACTGTAGGTAAATCTTCTATTTTAATCTTTGTGTTCATCATTATTGAATCCCTCTGTTCTATATTGATTACATGATACTACAAAAACAATAAAAAAACTCTCTTAATCTGACAATTGTCTAAAATAATTTTAAATTTATTTATGATACAATACAGATATGTTCACTGGCATAATTGAAGAAACAGGCATAATAAGGGATATAAGCAATCAAACATTGGTTATTGAATGCAAAAAAGTCCTTGAAGATACAATTATAGGGGATAGTATTGCTGTTAACGGATGTTGTCAAACAGTAGTTGAAATAAACAAAAATACTTTTTATGCCAAAATAAGTCCAGAAACATTTAATATAACTAATTTTCACCTTTTAAAAAAGGGAGATATTGTAAATTTAGAACGTGCACTTACACCAACAACGAGAATTGGAGGGCACATTGTACAAGGCCACGTTGATATGACTGCCAAATATTTAGGCAATATGAATTTTGAAGTTCCTGACAGTAAGTATATTGTTTATAAAGGTTCTATTACAGTTAATGGAGTCAGTCTAACTGTCGCCAAAATTGAGGGGAATGTCTTTTCTGTAGCTATTATTCCACATACACTTGAAAACACTAATCTCCGATATTTAAAACCAGGTGACTTGGTAAATATTGAAACAGATATTTTGGGGCGCTATGTTGAAAAATTTTTATCAACAACACATAATAAAATTAATGAGAACTTTTTAATAGAAAATGGGTTTATGTAGTATGGATAATTTTAGATTTGACAGTATAGAAGATGCAATAAACGATTTCAAATCAGGGAAAATGCTGATTGTAGCTGATGACGAAGATCGTGAAAATGAAGGAGATTTAATTTGTTCAGCGCAAATGGTTACTCCTGAAATTATAAACTTTATGGCAAATGAAGCCAGAGGGCTTATCTGCCTTGCAATATCACCTGAAATTGCCGATAAATTGGAATTACCGCAAATGGTAGAACAAAATAATGAAGGCATGAAAACAGCATTTACAGTCAGTATTGATGCATCGGAAAAATATGGTGTTACAACAGGAATTTCAGCGTTTGACAGAGCAAAGACAATTGAAGTTGCCACAGCTCCTGATGCTGTTCCATCTGACTTAAGACGCCCCGGACATCTTTTTCCTTGTGTGTCAAGACCGTGCGGAGTTTTACAAAGAACAGGACATACAGAAGCTGTTGTTGATTTAGCAAGATTATGCGGGCACATACCGGCAGGGCCTATGTGCGAAATTATGGACAAAGATGGACATATGATGCGGCGTGATGACTTAAGAAAATTTGCTGATGAGCATAATATAAAGTTTATTTCTGTGGCCGAACTTATTGCTTACAGACTGAGAACTGAAAGAATTGTAACACGCGAAGCAGAGGCTTTTTTACCGACACAATTCGGAGAATTTATGATTTACGGTTACAGAAACAACTTTACAGGAATGGAATACGCTGCACTGGTAAAAAACGACGGAAGCGACAAAATACCGGCAATTAGAGTCCACAGTGAATGTCTTACCGGTGATATATTCCACAGTCTTAAATGTGATTGCAACTCTCAACTTCATAATGCTATGAGCTATATAGATAAATATGGTAAAGGTGCTGTTATTTATATGAGAGGACACGAAGGAAGAGGTATTGGCCTTGTTAACAAAATTAAAGCATATAAACTTCAAGAATGCGGTCAAGACACGGTAGAAGCAAATCACTCCTTAGGATTTAAATCTGATTTAAGGAACTATGGTGACGGAGCTCAAATCATTCTTGATTTAGGGTTTAAAACTTTTAATTTAATCACAAATAATCCCAAGAAAATTATAGCCCTTAAAGGCTATGGACTTGATGTTAATGAAATTATAAGATTAACACCGGAAATTAACAAGTATAATAAAAAATACATGGAAACAAAAAAAGATAAAATGCATCACATGCTTTAAGGAAAAGATATGGGTAAATTTTTAGCAAAATTATTATCGGAAGAAGATTTCAAAGGATTTCGCCCAGTATACGAAGACTTTAGAAACAGAGCGGTTTGTGACTACAACTTTGAATTGGAGCCTTTATCTTTTGACGATTTCATAGATTCTGTCAAAAAAGAGCTGATAAAATGTATTATACTAACTGAAGATGGCATTCCTACAGCATTTTTAATATACACAGTTATGATTTCTGAAGCTGTTGAACTTAATATAATCCATTCATTTAATATGGAAAATTTTCTTGTGCGAAGTAAATATCTTATAGAAGAATTCTTAAAAGAAACACAACAGGCAAGAAAGGATAAAGTTGTATGTTATCCTATGCTCGGAGCACAAAAGACTTTAATTGGAGAAATTGCCAGATTTGGTTTTAAATTTGTCGGAATTGCTGTATTAAGATTTTTGATGAATGGTACAAATTCTATAGAAATATTAAGGATGACTCATTTGAGGAATTTACCTTCGTGTTACAAGGTGATTCCTTGGGATGAAAAATATTTTGACGAAGCGGTTAATATAGTTCAAGAGGCATTTGAAACAAGTGCAGATGCACTATTTGATCCCAGATTTAAAACTCTGGAAGGAACTTTTGATATTCTGACTAAAATTATCAAAGATGTATATGCCGAATTTCTGCCGGAAGCAACCAGCATTTTGATGTGTGATAATAACCCTGTGGGATTTTGTTTTATGAACTTGACAGGGGGACAAATCGTAAATATACCCATCGTAGCAATAAAAAAGGAACATCAAGGCAGAGGGCTTTCAAAATTAATGCTTAAACATTCCATTGACAAAGTTATTAGTTGGGTTGAAAATGCTGAAAAGCCTATTTCTGAAATAAACACTTGTACCGAAACAAATAACTTTCAAGCACTAAAAATGTACAGACACTTAGGATTTAAAGAGGATTACAGCTACCCGCAGTCCTATTTACCAATAAAAAAGTAGGCTCAAACTATTTGATTTTACCTTTTAAACCATGGAATATAGATATTTGATTAGTAATATCATTGAGACTTACTTTCACAGCATAGTCGAAAATACCGGAGTTTTGGACCCGATTATTTTCGTTCCTGTTCATTTCCCAATAATTATCGGGTAATTTAGGATAAGAATTATTTTTTATTTCTTGATGGTCAGACATAACATGCTCCAAGATAATTAACGGAAAAATTTTACAAAACTTGATGCTTTATCGGTTATTATTTACATACATTTACAATCTTGGTACTGTAAGAAGCATTTCGTAAGGAATACAATATTCTTTTATTCCGAGATTAGCACTTATAAACAAAAATTCCAACATCTCGTCAGGCTCAATATCTATAAGATCAAAAGGTATAGCCAAATCAAGAGTATTTCCGTAAAAAACTTCAATTGTCTTATCAGATTCAAGAGCCCATATATTTGGAGGAATTGATTTTACTATTCTTATAAACTTAAGCTCATCATCTTTAACTGAGAGTTGCAGTTCATTATGGAATTTTTCCTTTAACAGCGGCAAAACACTTTCAGTTTTATTGATTAATCTGATGGATGAAATTGAATGTTTTTTACTTGCATTACGCATGTATACGTACATTTGATAAGTTTTTTTCTTTAATTCAGGGTTATCAATAATGTATTTGTTCAAATAAAAACGCAAGTAGAAATTATTTTTATCATATCCGTAACAAATCTTGTCAAAGAAACGTGAATCTTTTAAAACCGGCTCATAAGGAATACTTATACAACCTGCATTAATCCAAGAATCATCATCTTCACCGCTTCCTATTATTGGAGTTATTTCGCATTTAGGATATCGTGAAGGTTTTGTAAATTCAACAATTAATGGTTCATCAAGGTATTCAGGAGGTTTTAACCCCAAAATATAATAAATATTTTTTAAATGTTCTCTAAAAATATAATCAAAAATATTATCCCTGCCGGAATCATTTGGTTCACCATACCACCAAAACCAATCACTTCCCTCGCAAATAAATAGTTCTCTTTTAGCTTTTTCAATATCCGGATGAAGAGGATGAAGCTTTACATACTTTGAAAAGTCATTTCTCACTCTTTCCAAATAAGTCCAAGCCAAGTTTTTTAAAGGCTCATCTATCCATAGTTTAAAATTACGATTTATCCAAGATCCGGAACTTATTCTTGACAATTTCTTATGCTGAGTCTCTTTATCCAAATATTCACTTATTAAAACAGTTTCTAACGAAGAATCTTCTTCTATTAATGAATATAATGTTTTTAAAAAAGAAAATCCATCTTGCGAATAATTTTCCCAACAGTTTTCACCATCCATTGCAATAGTTAACAAATGGTTATCATCAGGTGAAGATAATAATTTGCTTTGTATAACTTTAATTCTGTCATAAAGGTCATTGGCTGCAGCTATTGGGTTGTGGTTTGGATAATCAAAACTTATTAGATCCGGTAAAGTTCCATCCCTAAATATTATTTTGATGTTTCTATTTTTGCATGAATATTCGTAAGATTTCATCAGATGATAGGGATCTTCAAGATGACCTTTGAAATCACGGATAAACTCAAAATTAATAGAATCAGATAAAACACCTTCATCAGAAATAGTCCACTCTACACCTAATGTAGAAAGCATTTCGAGAGTTTTTGAATTGACGCAATGTTCTGAAGGCCATACTCCCCTTGGACGCTTGCCAAATATCTCCTCAATTCTGTCCAAAGCCATCTTTGTCTGAAGTTTTCCGTCCAAATACGTTTTTAGATTTTGCGGAGCATTTTCAGTGGTTTTCTTAATATTTCGGTTATCTAACAATATCGGTAAAATAGGATGATAGTAAGGACTTGTCGTTATTTCAATTCTACCCTTATTTAAATACTCTTTGTATGCAGGAATTATTTTCCGCATTATATCCCGCTGAATATCTATTATTTTAACCCTGTCTTCAAAACTATATCCCTTACCCTTTTTATCAAGTTTTTTCAGCTCGGGATATTTTGAAAAATGCAAAGGATCAAACCAAGACAAATTAAATAATGCCATCAAATCAGAATATTCCTGATCTGAAAATATATCTATCCCGACCAAAGGATTGCTCTGAATTTTATGATACAGCCTGTTGTATTCCTCTCTTGGAAATATCATTGACTGATAACTGGCATCAAAAAAATTATTAATAATAAACAATTTAGCTTCGTCATTTAACAATTCGACAGGAGTAACCGTAAGTCTGGAATGGATGTCATGCATTCCTCTTTCGGCATAATCTATTATACTGTCTAAAAGAACGGGTACTAAATTAAAATTCAATTTCAATCTTTTAAACTTATTAACATACTCAACCATATCAAGATAATCCTTAACCGCATGGAGCCTTACCCAAGGCATCAGATAATCACCGTCCTGATTAAGTTGATAAACCGGCTGATGCATGTGCCAATAAAAAGCAATTGATAATTTTTTGTTCTTACTCATCATAAGTTTAAACCACCTTTAGCATTGTAACATTTTTATTTTAATAAGGCACTATTGTTGCACAAGTTAATATTTTGAATTCAAAGAAAAACATTGCAATCTAAAAATTTATTAATACGGACAATAGAGCGTAATTTCATCAACTGTTACACAAAATCTTTTTATGTTAAAATTTACAAAGGAGGATTAAGATATGAAAGCTGTAGTATTTGACAAAGAATTGAAACTTGTAAATGATTATAAAAAACCGATACCACAAAAAGGAGAAGCATTAATAAAAGTAACTTTAGTCGGGATATGCAATACCGATTATGAAATTACAAAAGGATATATGGGATATTCAGGCATTTTGGGTCATGAAGCTGTCGGCATAGTTGAAGAAATCAATGACCCTGATCAATCACTTTTAGGTAAAAGAGTTGTATCAGAAATAAGTTATGGCTGTAAAGATCCAAACTGTCAGTATTGTGCAGAAAAATTATACCGTCACTGTCCAAATCGCCATACGTTAGGAATATGGGGAAAAGACGGTTGCTTTGCTGAGTATTTTACAATGCCTCTGGAAGTTTTATTTGAAGTTCCTGATAGCGTACCTGATGAGCAAGCAGTTTTTGTAGAACCACTTGCTGCCGCTTGTGAAATTACCGAACAGCTGCATATTAAACCTTTTGAAAAAGTTGTTGTACTTGGAGACGGTAAATTGGGACTGATAACAGCATTAACACTTAATGCCCAAAATATAGATGTCCTGCTTGTCGGTAAACATCAAAACAAACTTGATATTGCAAAATCTCAGGGAGTTGAAACCTCTTTGTTGAATAATTTTAAAATTAAAAAGATATACGATGTTGTTGTGGAAGCCACAGGTTCAATTTCAGGATTTGAAACGGCTTTATCCTTGACCAAACCACGCGGAACTCTGGTTTTAAAAAGCACGGTTGCGGCTTCTAAAGAATTTAATTTAGCTCCGATTGTTATTGATGAAATAACTGTATTGGGTTCTCGCTGCGGTCAATTTGGAGCTGCTTTAAGACTTTTAAAATCAAAAAAAATTGACTTTTCTCCATTAATTTCCGCAACATATCCGGCTGATAAAGCTATTGAGGCTTTTGAAATGAACAAACAAAAAGATACTTTAAAAATTCTTTTAAAATTCTAATTTGATTAAATACAGTTTTTAGAATATCATAAACTTATGTTAAAAAATCTTTTAGATAAAATTCAAAATATAACTCTACTTGACAAATACATTTTAAAACAGGTTATTGAAATGTTTTTGATGGGTGTTTGCGTATTTACTTCAATTATCTTTGCCTCAGATACATTCATAACACTTATCAAACAAATATCTTTATTTGGCATTCCCTTTAAAGTAGCATTAATGATAATCATTCTAAATTTACCATCAGTTATCGTTTTGACAATACCAATGGGCGTACTTTTAGCTACAGTTATGACATTAAACGGTCTTAGCTTGAAATCTGAAATTACTGTTATGAGAGCTTGCGGTATAGGTTTAAACAGAATCGCGAAACCTATATTTATATTTGCCATCATAATGTCCATATTCAGTTTTGTTATTAACGAAAGTATTGTTCCTGTAATGACGAAACAATCAAAAGACTTAGCTTTATGGGCACTTGGACAAAAAAACATTCCTGACGGTAAACAAAACTTTGTATTTAAAGAGTTAGGCGAGAACGGTTTTTTAAAAAGATTATTCTATGTCGGTTATTGTGAAAATAAAACTCTTTATAACATAACCGTGCTTGACACATCAAAATCAGGGACAATTCAGGTTCTTCAAGCAAGAGAAGGTAAAACATCACCTGAAGGATGGAACTTTGAAAAAGGTGCTTTGTACACCGTAGACAGTGAAGGAAAAGTTCTGAATACAACTCTTTTTGATGACTCAAAAATCAAATTTGGGCTTGATATGTCAAGGGAATTAAACAAAAATGTTGCAAAAGAAATGAATTTCCCAAAACTAATCAAATATTTAGCTACAACAGTAGTTCCTTCTGATCAAAAACGCATATTAGTAATAGAACTCTTTGATAAAATAGCTCTTCCAATAACCACTATAGCGCTTGTATTGATAGGTGTTCCTCTTGCAATAACTCCTCCAAGAGTCAGGTACAACAGGGGATTTTTATTTAGTATTCTGATAATATTTGTTTACTACCTGATAAGAGCGCTTTCAATATCTTTTGGCGAATCCGGAAAACTTGAACCTTTTTTGGCTGCTTGGATGCCAAACATTGTCCTTACCATTTGGGGATTAATTCTGTATTATAAAAAAGTATTTACAATTGAATAAACTCCTCTTTTTGCAGGTAATTTTTTTAATTTTTTTGTCGTAAAATGGTGATATGGATAAAAATGACAATTTTTTCAATGTAAATCCGATACAATCAATCAAGCAGAATCCCTTTACCGGAGCAAACAACCTTGTCGACGAACCCAAATCCGGAGTAACGAGTCCTGCGCATAATAGGCTTAACGGTTATGATTCAACCATCCTTAACGATAAAACCATGCCTAAAACTGAAAATGAAAAATTAAAACTTGAATATAAAATAGCGGAAAAACAAAAAAATTTAACTGAAATAACCGGCAAGATAAAAAATGCCGAATTATATGGGACACAAAACGAAGTTTTGAGTTTACGAGTACGCAGACAAAGAATAGAACAAGAACTGCTTAACTTAAACAGGGAATTTGCCAATTCTAATAAAACAATTAAAACTCTGACCGGTGAAATAATAGACTTACCGTGGATAAGAAAAGCTCAAACCTTTTTATCAAGAAATATCTTGGCAAAAGTATCAAAGAAATTTAACTCCATAGTATTTTTAGGCGACACGTTAGAAAAACTATCTGCAATAAATAAAAACGTGGATGAGTTAATAGAAATGAGAGTTCCATACGGTGAAAAAAACACCAACTATGAGAAACTCACAAACTATCTTTATCAAGCAAACAGACTACATTCACAAATATCTCAAACCTTAGGCAATATAAAACAGAAATAATCATTTACAAGCCGATATTTTTGTCATACAATTTTGACATAAAGATAGCTTTTAAGGAGAAAATATGAACGAGCTTTTAAAAAAATCGGCAACTGAGCAAAGTAAGGCTTTAAAAAATAAAGAAATTTCAGCTGTTGAATTAACCAATGCAGCATTTGAAAGGATAAGTGAACTTGATGATAAATTAGGTGCGTTTAATTCCTTAACCAAAGAAACAGCTTTAAAGACAGCGAAAGAAGTTGATTCAAAAATAGCAAAAGGAGAAGACTTACCATTATTAGCCGGAATTCCTCTGGCATTAAAAGATAATATGAATCTAATCGGATCAAAAACAACTGCGTCAAGCAAAATTTTGGAAAATTTTGTTTCACCCTTTAACGCAACAATAACCGAAAAACTGTTGAATAATTTAGTTCCTATTGTTGGAAAAGCTAATTTGGATGAATTTGCAATGGGCTCATCCAACGAGAACTCGGCATTCAGAAAAGTGCATAATCCTTGGGACTTAAATAAAGTTCCCGGAGGTTCTTCCGGTGGTTCTGCCGCAAGCGTTGCCTCTTGTGAAGTCACACTATCACTCGGTTCTGATACCGGCGGCTCAATCAGACTTCCAGCTTCATTTTGCGGTATAGTTGGTATGAAACCTACTTACGGAAGAGTTTCAAGATATGGTTTAATTGCTTTTGCATCTTCATTAGATCAGATAGGTCCTTTTGCAAGAACAGTTGAGGATGCGGCAAATCTTCTTGAAGTTATAGCAGGTCATGATCCTAAAGATTCAACTTCATTAAACTTACCTGTGGAACATTATTCAGCCAATCTTGATAACGATATTACCGGTTTAAAAGTGGGCGTTATCAAGGAACTTATGTCAGAAGGGCTTGCACCTGATGTCCAAAAAGCTATGGAAACAGCTATTGATTGTTATAAAAAATTGGGTGCTGAAATAGTTGAAATATCATTACCTAATTTAAAACATTCTATTGGTATATATTACATTCTTGCGACAGCAGAATGTTCATCAAACCTTGCAAGATTTGACGGTGTAAGATACGGTTACAGGACACCTGATGCTAAAAATCTCATGGAAATGTACACTAAAACCAGAGCAGAAGGTTTTGGTCCTGAAGTTAAACGCAGAATAATGCTTGGAACTTACGCATTAAGTTCCGGTTACTACGATGCTTATTACAAAAAAGCTCAACAAATGCGAGCACTTGTTACTCAAGATTTCATAGAAGCCTTTAAAAAAGCAGACGTATTAATTTCTCCCACCTGCCCAAATACGGCCTTTGAACTGGGAGCAAAATCAAATGACCCGCTCGCTATGTATTTGACCGATATTGCAACTATAAGTGCTAACTTGGCCGGAATACCGGGATTAAGTGTTCCTGCGGGTTTTGATAAAGATGGAATGCCTATTGGGTTGCAAATCCTTGCTCCTCAACTCCAAGAATCCAAATTATTTAATGCAGCACATAAATTTGAAAGAGCAAATGATTTCTACACAAAATTAGCTGACATTTAAGATTGAGATAATGTAATATTTTCAGTTACATATATGATTGATTTTTGATAAAAATTTATTAAAATGAGGTTATGAAAAAAATTATTATAACCTCATTTCTTATAATACTTACAAGCATCACATCTATTGCTAAAGATGTTGACTATGAACAAATATACAGAGACTTACAAGTTCCAACACACAGTTATGTACACGACATTGACCCTGGTGAATTCTACGACATAAAAGATACCTCTTGGTCGCCATATCCGCTTTTTAGGCTTACTGCACCATTGTTTTTCAAAAATATTACAGTGGAGCCGGGTTACTACCTTTTAACCCCTCGTGAACACGAAGGAAATTGGTATATGCTTTTCAAAGTTCAGGGAAAAATTAAATATATAATACCTGTCTACGATAGAGATATAACTCCTGAATTCTTCTATGACGAAAATTTGCCAAAGCCTAAACTTACCTGGTCTCAACGTGTGCATATTAATTTCCTTGACTTTGTAGGTAAACATTTCAAAAATTCAAAAAGAAAACCTGCTCCTCAAACTTATCTTGAGGCAACAGATCTGGATAATAATTTTCTATCACTTGTTGTATATTGGGGATCACATAGATATTATATGATTTTTAGAACTGTGGCTTTATAAAATTAAGCTTTTTAGATTTCTTACATCGTAACATTTTATTGGTAGTAAAAAAGGTCAAACACTGTTTATTTGACCTTTTTTAATTATTATTCTTCGTCGGAATCTTCAGTTTTTATCTTATCTACAACCATTTTTGCCATTTCTTTTGCAATAAGGTGTTGAGTCGCTTCCGGACAATTCTGCAACATATTCATTGCAGTTCTCAATGTCGTGTCAATATCATACCAGCGGCCTTTTCTGTTATCCTCAAGACCTGAACCCACTGCGTTAATAATATCTTCAACTGCTTCAAACTTTTCATCTTCGATGTTATGTTCTATGATTATTTTTATTAAATTTAGTGCAATTCTTATTTGTGTTTGATCGTCACTATGTTCCAAAGTGCTCACTGCCTGAGATAATACAGGGTCTTTATCATACCAGCGTCTCTGTTGATTACTATACTCTTCTTTCATTTCTAACCTCCTTTTATCCTAATTTAAAAGTAACACCTTTTGTGCCTTTTGGGTATTCCCATTTTAATGAATGTTTAGCACAAGCAATCCTGCAAACTCCACATTCTAAACAATTTTCATAATTCACAATAAGTTTATTTTGTACATTATCCCATTCATAAACATTTGCAGGACAAACAATTGTACAAGCCTTATTTTCACAAGTTTTGCATTTTTCGTTATCCGGCTGCAAATGTGAAATTGTATCTGGCACGTATTTAACTGTGAATAATTTATCTTCTAATACCATTTTAAGATACTCCAAACAAGTTTCATTCCATATAAAAAGTCGCTGAAAATATTGGTAAATTTTCGTTCCGCAAAGAATGTTTTAATAAAATCATAATATTTTTTACGTTTTGGAATACTATCAACAGTGGTAAACATATTGAAAAACGAATTTATTTTCCGCAAATAATAATCAAGAAAAGCACCACTTTTCTTATGTGCTATTTCCATTAGGTCTTTATAAGTTTTTAAATCCTTTAACACAAATGAATTCTGCAATTTTACCTGATATTTACTCAGAAATTTTGCAGAGAAATCACGGTTCAAAAGTGCATCAACAGCTACTTCACCAGCCAGTTTTCCGCTTATCATTGCTAAATTGGTACCTTCCCAATGCAAATTATTAACAAGCATAGCAGCATCACCTATTACCATAACCCCATCTGAAAAAAGCTTTGGAATCTTTTTATATCCGCCCTCCGGAATGAGGTGTGCTGAATATTCTGCCAATTCCCCATCTTTAATTAATGGTGAAATTGTCGGATGAGATTTCAATTGTTCCAGCAATTCATAAGGTTTTATACCACGTTCAATAAGCTCGTTTAGTGTAACCCCAAGGCCTATCGTAACTGAACTTTCATTTGTATATACAAAACCAAGACCAAGCATCCCAAGCATAGGTCCGCCAAAAATCTCATATATACAACCTTGTTCATCTGAAATATTAAATCTGTCGTTTATTTTTTCTTTATCTAATTTTATAACTTCTTTAACGCTTAAAGCAACATCCTCAGGTTTAATATCACTTCTCAAACCTATTTGTTTAGCTAAAAGGGAATTTACACCATCAGCAAGAACAACAATATCTGCATAATAATCTTCCAGTTCGGTTTTAACGCCGATCACTTTGCCTTTTTCTGTTAAGAGTTCACGGACAACGGTCTTTTCAACAAGATACACCCCCGCTTTTTTGGCTTCTTCGGCCATCCAACGATCAAATTTTGCGCGAATCACCGTGTAACTGCCTAAAACCTCTGTATTATTTTTATATGAAATTACAGTACTGTCATTGTCCCCTAAAATAGCGAATTTATGTTCTACATTTCGCCGCTCTAAAGGAGCTGAAATCTCAAAATCCGGAAACAATTCTTTTGTCGGTTGTGTATATATAGCTCCGCCAAAGACATTTTTACTTCCGGCAAAATTCCCTCGTTCAATCAAAACAACCTTTTTACCCGAACGCGCTATTGTTATTGCACACGATATCCCTGCCGGACCGCCGCCTACTACTATTACATCTGTCTTATTTTTTTCTGCCATCGCTTGTTAATTATACAATAAATTCTGTTCGTTGTAAAATAGGTAATATGATTATAACTGCAGGAAAATATAAGGGATATAAAATTGATTCCCCGCAAAAAGAAATTACAAGACCTACTCTATCAAAAGTTCGAATGAGTATTTTCAATACCTTGCAGTCATTAACAAGTTTCGAGGGGAAAACTTTTTTGGATATGTATGCCGGTTCAGGTATTATGGGATTAGAAGCAATTTCTCGAGGATTTAAAAATGCTGTAGCTATTGAAAAAAATATTAAAGCGGTTTCTGTTATAAAATCTAATTTTAAAAAAGTTCCTGAACCTCCTCAATTAATAATTGGAGACTGCTTGAAAATTATTACTAAATTTGATACAAAATTTGATGTAATCTACATTGATCCACCTTATTTTGCCGGAAATTATGAAAAAAGTCTTGAAGCCGTAAAAGATATTGCCGCAAAATTTATTATAATTGAACACGTTACTGATTTAAATTTTGATGATTTTAATTTTATAAAACAAAAAAAATACGGAGATAAATTTATTACATTTTTATCTGTATAAAAAAAGCACCTGCGTTTAACAGGTGCTTTTCAAATCCATAATCAGAATTATTTTACTAATTCTTTGAATTTTTTACCAGCTGAGAAAGCAGGAACAGTTTTAGCAGCGATTTTCAATACTGCACCAGTTTGTGGGTTTCTACCAGTTCTAGCAGCTCTCTTACGTGGTTCAAATGTACCAAAACCAACTAAAGTAACTTTTTTACCTTTAGCTACAGTTTTTTGAATAGTTTCTAAAGTTGCAGCGATTACGTCTGCAGAAGCTTTTTGAGAAACTTTTGCTTTTTTTGATACTTCTTTTACTAATTCTTCTTTGTTCATTACGAACCTCCTTCTTCCTTTTGCCTACGGTAAAAAGAAACCATTTTCTCTCCGCATGCTCATGTATCTCGACAAAACTTATTATATCACTTTTTTCGCTTTTGACAAGCCCTTATTTTTATTTTTTTAAATATATCGTGCATATACGCCTGAACATTAGCTCAAAACACGCTCTCTGAAAGCATTTAACCCTATCTACGATTAATGATAATATTCAGGATTAATACGTGCAAACCTTACATTTTTGTAAAAATATTGTAAAATTTGATATGCATTATAGCCTTGTTTAGCGAGATTATTTGCCCCATGCTGAGACATACCTACTCCATGACCATTCTTTTTAACATCATCGTCATATGAAGGTACCGAACGAATGAAAGGCAAATCATTACCCCAAGCTGCAGAAGCATTAACAGTCTGTCCGCCTGCTGATGCAGAGTAATATGCCGGGATAATTTTTAAATCGTATATTAAGACTATACCCTTGGTATCCTCAGTAATTCTATTCGTTTTTTCCGTTTCTACAGAAGCACCTCCATATACTTGGTCTTCTGTTGTATCGTTTAGATCGTAACCATCCTTAGCACGTTTTCCTAAATTTGCCAACGCATAACTTCTGGCGGCAATCGCTTGTGCCTTTAAAGCCTCTGTCTCCCAACCTGATGGCATTTCTGACGGCAATACACCTTTTATATAATCTTCTATATTCACATCATTTATTACTGTGAGCTGGCCTCCTTTGTTTTGAATCATCAAATTCCCCCGATACCATTTGCTTTTTACACTCACAAAACCATCTTGTTCCGTTTTTAATACAATATTATCGCTGTCTATCTTATAAAATTTGCCATTGTATTTTATCGCCATTTTGTTCTTATAAGGACGAATCTCATAACCTTTCATTGCTTCAAGTACACAAATATTTCTATTTGTATTTGCGTCAGTTATCACTGCTCCGGTACTTGCACCAACTCCTATCTCTTTTACTGAGGTTTGAAGACCTATTTTTATTGCATAACTCGGCAATGAAATTAACAATGACAGGATAAAACTAAAATATACTATAAAAACCTTTCTCATAATATCATTATAGCATATTACAAACTCATAATACTTAGGCTATTTGGTCGATTTTCGAAGATTTTACTCCGAGCTTTGAAGTCAAATCTTTTGATATATCTTTACCAATGAATGAACCTAAAGAATAAGAACCGATTGATGCTCCGACAAACAATAATCCGTTTATTATGCCGCCAACTTTATTCCCTACCGGTAATTTTTTAATAATTTTGGGCAATATTTCTTTAGCAATAGCTTCACCTGCAAACATAGTTGATAAAGAACAAGCTTCATTTATACCTGTCTCCAACTTATTATCAGACATGATTACTTTAGCACCGCCCGATATGCATATTAATGGATTCACATTTTTTGTTGCCCAATTAACTCCATTTAATGAATATCTAACTATGTCACTTTTGGCTGCATATTTTTCTAAAAAACTGGTCGTTGCGTTTGCACCTTTTGCTATTAACTTATTATATTTTGCGAGTTCACTTAAAACATTCATACCTTGTGCTGCAGCAACAGGAGCCCTGCCTATCTCACCTTTTTGGGTCTTGTCAACATTTCTATAAGCAAATATTATCGATGAAATCGGATTTGACATAATCTACACACCTATACACTTTACATGTATATAAAGTTTTTTTATTCAACCAAATTGCTAGTAGATTTAAAATATTTACATTTGTAATATATCTTTTATTTTTTCTTTTAACTCTTTTATTTCATATTTTAGGCGGTTGATTTCGCATTTAACCGGATCCGGAATCCTGTTATGCATCAAAATACCGTTTTCGTCAAGAACTTTGCGTTGTACTATTCGCCCAGGAATTCCTACCACCGTCGAATATTCAGGAACATCTTCCACAACAACAGAACCGGCGCCAACTCTGACAAAATCTCCTAACTTAATATTACCAAGTACTTTAGCTCCGGCTCCGACTATTACATTATTACCTAACGTCGGATGTCTTTTGCCGTGTTCTTTACCGGTACCTCCCAATGTTACTTGTTGATATATTAATACATCATTCCCTATCGTCGTAGTCTCTCCTATAACGACACCTTCTCCGTGATCAATAAAAAATCTTCGGCCTATTCTGGCTCCGGGATGAATTTCTATCCCGGTAATTATTCTGGTTATATAAGAGATTATTCTGGGCAAAAGGGGAATATGCCATTTATGGAGCCTATGCGCAAAACGATATGCTATTAATGCATGCAAACCCGGATAACACAATAAGACTTCAAATATATTTGTAGCTGCAGGATCTTTATCATAAATAACCTGTATGTCTTCTTTTACTTTTATTATCCCTCTTTTTATTAGTTTAAACATTTTTTACCAATTTTGCGTATTTTCTTTTCCCTGCTTGCAATATTACACTATCTTCAAATTCTAAGATATAAGTAATATCGGTAATTTTTTCGCCATTAACCTTTACCCCGCCACCTAAGATAAGCCGTTTACCTTCACTTTTGGAAGAAACAAAATTTAATTCCATAAGTAAATCTAAAAGTAATTTTCCTGCTTCTATCTTAACTTCTTGAATATCTTCGGGGATACCTTTGTTTGACACTACATTGATAAACTCTTTCTGAGCATTATCCGCATCTTCTTTACCGTGGTATTCTTCTGTTATCAGGTGTGCCAATTCCATTTTCAAATCTCTGGGATTTGATGTTTGGTCAATAAGTTTTGACTCAATTTCCTTTAAGACAATATCGTCAACATCAGTCAAAAGGGTGTAATACTTTAAAATCAAAGTATCAGGAATACTCATTAACTTACCAAACATATCTTTAGCACTGTCAGTTAAAGAAATACAATGTTCAGGATAAGTTTTGGACATTTTAACAAGTCCGTCAGTACCTTCTATAAGTGGCAAAAGCATCACCATCTGCGGATATTTTTTGCCATAAGCCTCCTGAATTTGTCTGCCTAAAAGAGTATTAAATCTTTGATCTGAGCCGCCAAGCTCAATATCGGCA
This sequence comes from Candidatus Gastranaerophilales bacterium, assembly GCA_944322875.1. Lineage (GTDB taxonomy): Bacteria > Cyanobacteriota > Vampirovibrionia > Gastranaerophilales > Gastranaerophilaceae > SIG32. The sequence continues at coordinate 15,223 of CALUQI010000009.1, read as the reverse complement.
TCCACAACCACAGAATCGTATGCTTGCATAAGCGGATAGAAAAATTCGTGAATAGAAATAGGTTTCCCCTCAGAATAACGTTTGGAAAAATCATCACGAGTCATCATTTGTGCAACGGTCATCTGTGCCGCTAATTTCAAAAGATCAACAAAACTCATTTTATGAAGCCAATCTGCATTATTAACAACCTCGGCCTTTTGAACATCAACAACTTTAGACATCTGTTCAAAATATGATTTAGCATTTTCCTCTACTTGTTCTTTTGTAAGCGACGGGCGTGTTTCAGACTTCCCTGACGGGTCACCGACCATTGCTGTGGCTCCACCTACTATTAGAACAACCTTATGACCTAATTTTTGAAATTCTCTTAATTTCCGCATAACTACTGTATGACCAAGATGAAGATCCGGTCTTGTTGGATCCATACCCAATTTTACTCTCAATGGAGTATTTGTATCTTTTGAATGTTGCAATTTTACTGCTAATTCCTCAATACCGCCGGGTAAAACTTCTGCACCTCTTGACAATCTTTTAGATTGTTCTATAAATTCTTCTCTTATTTCCATAATTTCCCCTCTTTGGTATAATTATAACAGAAAAATAAAAATTGTGAGCCGGCTTAAACCGGCTCACATTAAAATAGTTATTTATTGAATACTATTTAATTCTGTTCTGAGAGCAGCAACTTGTTCGTTGTAATATTCTAACCAAGTTGTACCATCTTCACGAACTCCTTCAGGTTCACATATCGCACGAATACGTTTTTGATCTAATTCGGTTAGTTCTGCTTGTATTTCTTCTATCCTTTCTTGTCTTGCCGTTTCTTCTTGCAATGCTTGATATTCTGGGGTGTTACGTAAATCTATAACTTCACCATCTTGATAAACTTCATAATCATACATTGCATAAGCATTACCATTATGCCTTTCAATTCTTAATTTACCGTCACTGTTACACTCGTCAACAAAAGCATTATATTGCATCTGTGTATATGGTTTTGATAATAATTTCATTTTTAATACTCCTCTATACTTGTTCTAAAACCTTCAGTACACCAAACCTTACCTGTATTACTTGGTGAATACACATGTATATAACTCGGCTGTACTTCACGAACCCAAACACCAATATCTGATGTTGTTCCAGCACCTGATGTTCTTGCTATGGATATATGATAACCCGGATTTATAGCAAAATAAAAGTTTGCTATAGCCCCTCCTGAACCTTCTATACAGCCGCCCTGCTTTACCCAGCCCGACTTGTATAAAGTATAAAAACTCCAACTGTTTTGATATCGTTCTATTACATAATCTAAATTCCTCGGTAAAATACCACGTATTGTATAAAAATCGTTTAAATCGGTCAATTTTACCAAATTTAATGGCTGACTCGCCACAAGAGAAGATACATAACTACTTGCATCCCAATCAACTGTAGCTATTGGTGTAGTTACTATTGTTTGCCATGAAGATTCTGTCACATTGTATTTATACCACTTGTTTTCTGTTGTATTGTACCAACGAACATTCTCACTAAGAGTTGTAGGTGTTGAACTTTTAAAATAAATATAATTCCTGTATACTGCTTCTACAGTTCCATCATTGTTAAGAAATAATGTTGTCGCTGCATTTGATAAATTGGTAAATGTTTTTTCGATTGCTGATTCTGTAATATACTCAATATTTTGCAACCTATCATCATCAGTTCGTCCATTTGGCATAAGAACTTTCAGACCTGATGCAACCGTTATAATATTACCTTCATAAGATACTACCCCGTTTGGAGCCTCGAGTATTGTGTTAGTAATCATCCCGCTATTTGATAAATCTTTAGAAGAATAATTATTAGCAATGTTTTCTTCAACTTCTTCTATCTGACCTTCTAAAACGGTTTGTAAATCACTTACCTGAGATGTAGCAGAAGACTGAACATCTTGAATTTGCTCGGCTAATGACAAAAAATTGGCATTAACCTCCTGAGCTTTTGCTTTTGTTCCCGGAACAAATGTGTAGGGTATTAATGGTTCTGTCATATAATTTTACCTTTCCGGCAAATTACATGAGCAATTGGCAATATCCAATTATAACATATAACTTAAGTTTCCGTCAACTATATATGATTTTTTTCGTATGAGCCCAAAAATCTGTAAAATACTGTTTTTGTTTTTATAATATTCAAAACATTTGATATTCTTGGCTCTCGTATATGTCCATTAAAGTTTACTGTAAATATATATTCTTCCAAATCGTCTTTTGATGGCTGTGAAGATATATACGTCAAATTTATATTATTTTCTAAAAATATTTGCAGGATTTCCAATAAACTTCCGGGGCTGTCATTAACTGCAAAAGCGATTGATGTCTTATCGTTTCCAGTTATCGGAGTTTCATAATTCCCAAATAAAATATACCTTGTCCGATTTGTTTTATCATCATTTATATTTTCCTTCAATATATTTAGATGATAAGTTTCTGCCGTTTTTCTGTTACCGATAGAACCATATGTAAGATTGTAATTAGAAAGATTTCTGGCACATTCAGCCATATTTGTATTTTCTACTATGTTTAGATGTAAAGGCATCTCATTTTTGATAAATTCTTGACATTTACCTAAAAGGTACGGCGTTCCTATGATGCCTGTTATACTGTAAAATTCAGTAGTTCTCGACAGAAGACAATATTCAATCGGAAGTACAATTTCCGATAAAATACGAATATTGGGATTTTGAGATGACATAAGGTTATCAAATGCAGCTCTTAATGTTCCATCAATTGAATTTTCCACAGGTACTACTCCAAGAGTAAATGGATTTTTATCAACAAATTCAATTACCTCAGGAATAGTTTTTAATGGAGTTGAAAATGCATTAATATTGTATTTACGGCAAAAAGCATCCCGCGCCATTTCTGAAAACGATGCTTCCGGACCAAGATATGCAATATTTAAAACATTTTTGAATTCCATATTTACTAAACTCCGTATTTCAGTTAAAATTATAGCAGAAATAACGAAAAGGGCAATATAATGACAATAATAAAGTTTGGAACAGATGGTTGGCGAGCAATAGTTGGAAAGGATTTCAACTGTGAAAATGTTGAAAAAGTAACTAAAGCTATTGCAAAATATGTTTTTGACAATTTTGGGATATACAAAAAAATCCTGGTTGGCTATGATCCAAGGAATATGGCAACTGAATTTTCATGGCAATGTGCAGAAATCTTATCGAACTTGGGATTTAACGTTTTATACAGTCAAAAAGTGGTTCCAACACCGATACTTGCCTATAATGCAAAAATAAAAGATGCCTGTGCCATTATGTTTACGGCATCACATAATCCACCTGAATATCTTGGAATAAAGTTTATTCCGGATTATGCAGGGCCTGCAACAAGCGACATTACCGATGAAATAATGTCAAACCTCGGATATGAAATCAAAACCGGGGTTATAGGTTCTATAGAAAAGGTCGATTTTTCTGAAGCCTATTTTGCTCATCTGAGGTCTTTAATAGATTTTAAGGTAATAAGACATTTAAATAAGAACATTATTTTTGACGGTTTATATTCTGCAACTATCGGCTATTTCGACAAGTTACTGTGTGAAGAAGACGTAAAATTAAACTGTATACATATGATTCACGACCCAAATTTTGGTGGCGGCATGCCCGAACCTAAACCTCAGTTTTTGAAAGATTTAATGGAATATATAAAGAAAACTCCCAATTCAGTTGGTTTTGCAAATGATGGTGACGGAGACAGATTTGGCGTAATAAATGAGCAGGGAAACTATGTAACACCAAATGAAATCATTGCTATGCTGATGATACATCTTAAAAAACATAAGAATATGGACGGATGTATTGTTAAAACAGTAGGAGCAAGTTTATTACTTGATAAGATAGCTGAAAAATATGGAATTGAAGTAATCGAAACTGCTGTCGGCTTTAAACATGTAGGCGAAGCAATGAGAAAATTTAACCCCATTATTGCCGGAGAAGAATCCGGCGGATTAAGTATTCGCGGACATATCCCTGAAAAAGATGGAATCTTAGCAAATCTGCTTATTTTAGAAATGATGGCTTGTGAAAATAAGTCATTGATTCAATTACAAGAAGAATTAAACAATATAGTCGGCTGCAAATTTTACAATGATAGAATTGATATGAAACTTGATAGAATAGAAGATATAGAAAAAATTACTAACAAATTTAAAACTGCCGACAAATTTGCATCTATGAAAGTTATTAAAAAGGACTTTAAAGATGGTGTTAAGCTCTACCTTGAAGACAATAACAGCTGGATTCTTATACGTCCCAGCGGCACTGAACCACTTTTAAGAATATATTTTGAAAGTGACAGTCCTGAAAAAATTGAAATCTTGAAAAAATCAATTTAACCATATATCATTTTATCAAAAAGTTTTTTAAGCCAGGATCTTTTTGCGCGCAATTCTGCATTTTCTGCTTCCATTTTCTTAATTTCAACACCAACAGTTGCATAAAGTTCTGATATTATATCAGCACTTCTTTCTTCCTCACTATCATATTGAGCCCTGATTTTTTTTAATTCACTATGATCCAAAAACTTTCCTCCGCAAGAATAGCATTCATCTACTTGCACTTCTTTCCTTATACTTGCAAAATTTTTGACCATTCTTGCTCCGCAAACCGGACAAGTTCTTGGCAAACTTTCATCCACAGGCGTAAAAACTTTTGACTCTTTTATTTTTATTAGCTCATCTATATTCTCATCAGGCTCATCAAAATACTTAAATTCTCTTGTATCAAAATAAACTCCACCGCAGCCGTCTATACAAACATCAACATTCACTCCCTGAGACGGAATAAAAACCTTTACCATTTCCTTCTGACATGCTGGGCACTTAATTTGTTTAAAATTATCCGACATATTACACCTCTACCTGTATCGAATCCTAACATATTAAATTATTTCTTCATCATATAATTAAATTATTTTTTTGCAAAATTGTAACTATTTTTGAAATTTTTTAAAAAATATTGTACAATAGTATAGAAGGTGATTAATGATTGAGATTTTAGATACACAATTAATTTCAGATGGAAAAGATCTTATCAGAAAAGGGATTGCGGCTCTTAACGATAAAGACTACGAAAATGCAAAAGAAGACTTTTTTGAAGCACAAAAGAAATTTACTGTAGCGAAAAATTCCGGATATATATCTGTATGTATGAGTTTATCAGGTATGACTTCATATCTGTTAGATAACAAGAAATACAAATTGGCCATACAAATAATTGATGATGCAATTTATATGGCTGGGATTTCAAAAAATAAGACAGCACAACTTTTTGCAGAAATAGCTCAAGGAGATATAAATTTTGGAGAAAATAACCCTGAAGTTGCAATTTTACATTACAATAACGCAAAAGATATAGCTGATTCAGAAGACGAATTTTTCATGTCAGACTACATTAATACAAGAATCAACCAAATTAGAAGCGGTATGGAAATATCTTTACCCATGAAAAGTGATCCTTTAGTTTCGCTTGTAAAAATCGGCAGATCCATTAATGCATTGACAGATATAAATGTATTATTAAAAGTTATAGCAGAAGAAACAAAAAACGCAATTCAAGCGGACAGATGCACTGTGTTCCTATATGATAAAGAAAAAGATGAATTATGGTCTAAAATAGCTTTGGGAATGGAAAGTCAAGAAATCCGTTTTCCTGCAGATAAAGGTTTAGCAGGATATGTTGTTAAAACAGGAGAAAGTGTTAACATAGCAGATGCATACAATGACCCTAGATTTAACAAGGATGTTGACAGCAAATCCGGATACCACACAAAATCCATCCTCTGTATGCCAATAAAAAATAATAATCAGGAAATAATTGGTGCATTTCAAGTCTTAAACAAGCTTGACGGTGTGTTCACTAAAAATGACGAAGATTTACTTGTTGCAGTTGGAGGAAGTGCCAGCATTGCTTTAGAAAATGCCCAGTTATTTGAACAGCAAAAAGAACTATACAAAGAACAAAAGCAACTATTTGAAAGTTTTATTGACACACTTGCCACTTCAATTGATGCCAGGGACAAAATTACTTCTGGACATTCAAGCAGAGTTAAATTATATTCAATGTTGATAGTTGATGCGCTTAAATTAGATACCCACGACAAAGAAATTATTGAAAAAGCTGCAATACTTCATGATATAGGTAAAATAGGCATTAAAGATGTAGTTTTGCAAAAAGAAGGCAAACTTACCCCCGAAGAATATGCACATATTCAACAACACGTTAAAATTACACACGACATATTAGAAAAAATTCATATGTCAGACGACTTCAAACTTATTACTGAAATCGCCTGCTCGCATCACGAAAAATGGGACGGAACAGGTTATTACCGACATTTAAGCGGAGAAAATATTCCGTATGGAGGGCGTATTCTGGCCGTATCCGATGTTTTTGATGCTATAACTTCAAAACGACACTACCGTGACAAAATGCCGATTGCTAATGTTATAAAAATATTAATTAACGATTCAGGTTCTCATTTTGACAAGAATATTGTAGATGTTTTCCTTTCCATTTCTGTTGACAAAATTATTAATGTGTTTTTAACAGAAAGCCATATTATTTTCAAAGATCAAGACCGTAAATTAATGAGTAAATATAGCCTTTTAGATATATATAATTTTATTAATGATGGATCTAGCGAACAGATTGTAAATTTATTTAATCACTATTATTCAGGCAGCGAGGATTGATGATAAAAAAAATACCCGTTTTAATATTTCTTATATTAGTCTATATCATTGGTCTTAATGCACAAAGTGCAGGAATTAATGACCTATTAAAGCCTGCAAATCCGTTAGAGCAGCCTATACCCGTAATTCGTGATGTTTTCTCAGTTCCACAAAAAGCTACTTTGACAAAAAATGATGTTCATAATCAATATGCAATAGCCTTAAATCGATTTATACAAAGTAATGTCAAATCCTCATACAAAGATTTTGAAATGATGATTGAAAATATTTCACCACTTGATTACATCTATTTACAAATATCAGAAAAAATGGCCGACCTGGGACTTTTCAATCTTTCTGAACTGGCAATGTCCAAAACTTCTGATGAGGATATCTCTTACCTGCATTGTGAAGATGTTAAACGTTTTTATTTTCCTGCCGTAAAATTATCAACAGAAGACGAAATATATCTGGCAGAAATGTTTTCTAACATTATATACAACGACCAATCAAGAGAAGTTACAGCAGAATTAATCAAAAATACCTCATTACTAAACAAGTATGATTATGCAAATTATATAGCCGCATTGGGTTACTATAAATCAAACAATATACCGGAAGCAGAAAAATACATTAATATAGCTATATCAAAAAACCCTAAAAATCTTAATTACAAAAAACTAAAAGCCGAAATTTTAACCCAGACAAAAAAACCTCAAAATGCACTTAAAATAGTTGCAGAGATAAAATCACAGCCTGTTTTGACGACAGAATTTAGAAAGAAAATTAACTCCATTGAAGAGTACACTTTATACAAAACATCAAAAAACGAATTTGATAAAAAATACCACTTGGCAAATTATTTTTATTATGAAAATGAACTAAATAAATCAATGCGTACTCTTCAAACCGCATTCAACACAAAAAAGAGTAATAATAGGAATATATATGCACTATTATCTAGAGTATATTATGATATGAAAGAATACGAAAAAGCAGGAGATAATGCCGAAAAATCATACAAACTTGATCACGGGAATTCTATTGCACTAATGGTTCTGGGTGACTTAGCATACCGTAAGAGTGACTACAAAACGGCACTAAAACATTACGAAAATGCAGCGTCAAATGAAAAGAATTCATATCAGGCAGAAATAAACATTGCCAAAACATATCAAAAACTCGGTAATAATAAGAAAGCCAAAGAAATCTATGAAAAAATCCTAAAAAATCACTCAGACTGTTACGAAGCATATTATCAAACAGCATTACTGGATAAAACCCGTGAAGAAAATTACTTAAAGAAAACAGTGGCAATCAACAATCGTTATAAAGACGGATGGATAGATTTGGCAAGATTAGAATTAGAGCGAAACAAGCCGGATTCAGCTTCAAAATATTTAGCTACAGCTAGATATATTGACGAAAATGACTACAGATATTATTATTATCAAGGACTATTTTACAAAACGAAAGGTCTGACCGGAGATGCAAAAAGGAGTTTCCGAAAAAGCCTAATGCTAAACCCGGACTATGCACCTGCAAAGGAGGAATTAAGTATATGAAGCAAAATATCCTTATAGTGGAAGACCATGAACTAACACGTTTCGGATTAAAAACAACTTTTGAAGGGGTCGAATATGTAGACAAAATTTTTGAAGCAGATTCAGCAGAAACAGCTATAGATATATTTGATAATAATGACATAAACATAATAATAATGGATTTGGGCCTACCTAAAATGAATGGGATTGAAGCTACACGGCAAATTCGCAATAAAAATAAAGACGTTCGTATAATAATGCTGACATCCCACAATGACGAAAAAGATGTACTAAACAGCTTAAAAGCTGGTGCAAATGCGTATTGTTCAAAAGAAATTAATCCTCAAAGGCTGGTTCGAGTAGTTCAATCAGTAGCCGACGGTGCAGCTTGGTTTGACCCAAGTATAGCACATATAGTACTTAAAGCTAGTGCTAATACAACCGACTTAAGTACCGGTGATAATCATAAAAATTATGACTTGACAACACGTGAAGCTCAAATTTTAAAACTTATGACTGAAGGGTATAGTAATATGGAAATTGCTCAAATGCTGGTTATAAGTGTTAATACAACAAAAGCACATGTAGCTAATATTTTACAAAAACTGGAAGTTGAAGATCGATTGCAAGCCGCATTGAAAGCCCTTAAAAATAAAATTGTATAACCAAGGTATAATAAAAACTTTACAAGAAATGAAAAAAGTATTGCAACAAAAGATATTCTTGCTATAATAAAAACGGCAATAATGTCTAATATAAAAAAACAATATTGACAAGGACTCCGCCGTTTTTGTTTAAAAGTCTTACAGTAAGAATAAAGGCAATTCTAAAACGGGAGAATTAGAAGGATTTTACCCGAAACTTTATAAAGCCAACCACCCTAAAAGAAGTCATAGAAATGACTCCCAATGTCGGCAATATAAAAATAGCTGAGAATCATAAAATTAAAAACTCATCAATACAGTATCAAAAAGAAACCATAAATACTCATAACTACTGACTATAAAAGCAAATATTAAGGAGAATATAATGATAGATTATACAAAAGAAGAATTAGTTGAAATGTTGCAAAAAAATCCCGAAAAATTCAACGAATGGAAACAAAATCAAGATGAAATAGACTTAAGTGAGGTTGATTTTTCAGGAATAGTATTAAGAGAGATTGATTTTTCAAACGCTGATTTAAACTCAAGTTCTTTTGCAGATTGCAGTTTATCTTTTGTTAATTTTACTAATGCCGATTTAACTTCAGCAGACTTCACCAGAGCCGGAGTACTTGAATGTGATTTTACAGAAAGCCTTATGACAGGGGCAGATTGTAGTTATGCCGAAATGACTTATTGCAACTTTACCGATTGTGATTTAGCAGGTTGTATCTTTTCAGAAACAAATTTAAGCAACTCAGATTTTACAGGTTGCTACAATTTAAACTCCTCAAGGTATGATGAAGACACAATATGGCCTGATGATGATTTACTGCCGGATGATTTTGATGCAACTACCCATAGTGACTTATCTTCTTTAAAAGATGAAGAAGATAATTCGGTCAGCGATTATTAGATATTTGCACACAATTAAGCATATCTTGCATATTTCAATAACGCTTTTTTACGTTTTTCAATTTTATTTATTAAATCTCTGCCTCTTCTCAGGGTTGCAATGTCAATTTCTCTCGTTTCCGAAGCAGATAACTCTGTATCGGTTTCTTCCAAATTTTGAGTTTGTTCATAAACCTGCTTTGTCATATTAGCGGAATCAGCTATAGTCTGTAGGATTTGACCTGTTCTGGTTTTTTTAGCTTCATCAAAAGTATCTTTAAATTCTCCAGGTGTAACTTTTTTATTATCAACCATATAATAACCGTCTTCAGTAATTTCAAAAGTTTTGCCTGCAACCTTTTTAGGGACACCCACGTTAACATCAACCTCTGATGCAACTTTTTTGGCACTATTTAACCTGATATCGTCAATTGAACCAACAATATCTTCACCAGTATCAGAAATATTAACCGATAAACTTGGCAGTTCAATTTCCGGAAGCTCTAAATCGCCAATATCTTCTAAGGTATCAGAGATTTCAGCTACGTCAGATGAAATTCCCAATGTATTATCAGCATTCATATTTACAATATTTTCCACAGGAATATCACTATCAATCTTCTTTTTAGTTGATTCGTCTTGTGTTTCTTTATTTTGTTCAACATCAGCGAGATCAGATTCTTTTTTATTTTTATCATCTTTATTTTGTTCATCAGATGAATTGTCTGTCTTAGCAGCTTTTTCAATTTTATTTGCTTCGGACACTTGAGCAATTTGTGTACCCAGCATTCCAACAGATGCAACACCTGAAAGAGAACCGCCAATAATACCCATAATGTTTTCAAATTTACCGGTTTCTTTACCTTGCATTTGTTTAATTTGAGCACTAATCTGAGCAATTGATGTAACAGTTTGACCTACACCATTAATTATGTTAAATGCCATAGATGCTTTCTCTTGAGGACTCATATTATTTACTTTTTTATCAGACGCTTTAATGTTTTTTGCGGATTTATCAGAATTAGCACTTTCAGCATCAGAGTCAACAGAAACATTTTCGGTATTATCTTTATTTTTTTGGACCGTATCAGAAATTTGTATACCCATTTGTCCCAATGCAGCTGCTGTTGAAAGTGAAAAGCCAATAATATTCAAGATATTTTCCAATTCACCCGGATTTTCGCCATTAGCCTGTTTTATAATTGTACTAATCTGAGCAGTAGTTGAAGCAGTAGATCCTACGGCACTAATAACTTGGAAAGCAGCACCAGCTTTTTGAGCAGCAGAAGCGCCGCTGCTAAAACCGCTATTTGCGCCGGAGCCAGCAAATCCACTGCCAACCCCTACAAGTGCAGAAGCGGCACCGAAAATTGAACTTACCATATTTGCATCAGTGTTATCTTTTCCTTGTAAGGTCAACGCAGAAGATGCTATATTTGCGCTTGAGCTTGCAATATTTAAAGCTGAAGATGTGATTTGTAAAGCAGTTTGAGCCACAGATGTTGCAGTTGATGCAGCAGCACCAGCACCTGGAATAAACGACATTGCAATAGATGCAATTGTTGACAATAAGGTTGTAAGTGCTCCTTGGATGTCTCCCGTTGCTGCTAAAATTGAACCCTTAGCAACACCACAAGCACCAATACCTGAAACACCTGCTATAGTTAGAGCTTCACCAACCCCTTCTAAAACTCCACCCGTAGCGGTCATTATTCCACCCGAAACTTTAAGAGCAGTACCTGCTGCTATAAGTGCTACCCCTGGGATAAATGTAAATGGGTTACTACACATTACAGTTCCAGCTGCAATTGAAACCCCACCGGCAATTACCATTGCTGAACCTGTTGATATAAGCGTTTTTCCTACAACACCAATTATTGTGCCAACCGCAGTCACAATCGAAAAAACACTACTACAAATATCTATTACAGAACTGGCCACCTGAATTTGTTTTTGTTTCTCTGCCTCTTTTTTCTGCAAAGTTTGTTGTATTTTTAATTTCTGTTTAGCAAGCTTTTCAAACTTATTAGTTCTTTGATTTATAGTACCAATCGTCTTTGTTATCTGTAATCTATTTTTCATAATCCTGGCAGTTAAAACTTGAAATCTTGATGCAATTGTCTGAATTCTTGCATTATTAGAAACCAATGTTGCTTGCTGTATTTCCATATTACCTGCATTAGATTGTCCTGATGTAAGAGGTGCTAATAAACCACCTCCATTGAAATTATTATTTTGTACGGGAGAATTATTATTCTGACTCTGAGAAGCAATAATTGATTGATTTTCGGCATCTAAGGCTTCAAATTCTTCTGCAAGTTGAATTTGTTCTTCTTGTGCATCTTTTGAATCATTTGCTGTTTTTTCGATATTTTCTGTATCTTTTTCATTATTGTTCTCAATATTTTTCATTTCTCTTGCAAGTTCAGCTTCTGTTTTTTCACTATCTTTTTTAACACCTTGAGATTCCTTTTGAGCCGAATCCGCATCTTTTATAGCATCATTAACTTGTGACTGACTATCTTTTGCATTTTCCTGCTGCAAATCACCTTCAGAAGCTGCTTGGTCGGCAGACATATCCTCGTTAACGCTATTATCTGATGCTGCACCGGATGAATTTGAATTACTGTTTTGTCCTGCATTTGAGACATTAGCAGCAGCACCTGTCTCAATTCCTACCTCATTTGAGGTTTCTGAATTATTACTTGGTAATACTACTTCACCTGCATTCATTGAACGGAAATTACCTGAAACAACTACATCGGACTCGTTTACGTTAATTGCAGATGTTTCTTCGTTTGTCTCATCTGTACCAGTTTCTGTATCATCAGTATTTGTAGTTTCATCTGCATTTTCAGAAGTTGTTTCCATGCCTGTTGAAGTATTACCGATTGCTGAAACATTAGTCACATTTTCTATAGATAATTGATTTTGTACTATTGACGCCTCACTAATGTCCAAATTTGATGACGTAGTATCAAAAATTTCATTGTTTTCTTCACCTGTTTCCTGAGCAACAAGTCCGGCGACATAACCCAATATTGACACAGAATAAGCGAAAAAGAATAAAGGACCGTATAGTAATAATGTTTTGGATAAATACTCACTCTTCTGAATCGACATTTCACCATATTCAATAGCATTATTACCACTGAGGTCATTCTCAGTTATATTATCCCTTAAACCGGAAATAGTAGCATAAGATTGTGATAATTTTTGTTGTCCTAAATCACCTGATTCTTTTAACTCATCATTTAAATTATTAAGATTACGTTCATCTTCTTCCGTAAATTCTTCTTCGGGATTTGCTTCACTTTCATTGTAAATTTGTTCAAGTTCTTTTGCCTCTTCTTCACTGGTTGGATTTGAAATATCATCTATTTTTTGTTCCATTACCTCATTATTTTCTTCTGCTCTTTCTTTCTTTTCTGTCAGACTATCGGCTTCTTCTGATTTTGAAGTCATTTGATTAACAATCGTATCTGTCATTAATTGGCTATTTTTTTGTTCTCTTTTTGCCAACATTTGAATATTAGAAAGCATAAACATAGCTTCACTTGAATTAGATGTTTCCATAATACTCTTTGTTGCAAAATATAGAGTTTGACCTAATAACCCGATACCCATATCATTAAGTGAAGCTTCATCTTTCTCAGCATTCGTCATATCAGGTAAGGCATCAATTTGTTCGTTTAATTCTTCAGTAGTTTTGTTGAAATCATCGCCCAAAACTTCTTTTGTATTATTTATGGTTTCAGAAGATGTTTGTGTGAAAGTCTTTGCAAAATCATACAAAGATGCGTATTGATTCATCATTAATTGATCATTGAGATAACCGGAAAATTCAATCAAACTATTTCCATTATCCAAAGCATCTTCGGCAATACTTTGCCCTTCAGCTCCTGCCAAAATATTTCTTATATCTCCAGTTGTTACATCCGGAATTGAAGATGAAGTTACAGTTTCTGGCTGATATCCTGCCTCATAACCTGAAAGCTGTTTTGCAATATCAACTGTCTGATTACCCAGTTCAACACTTGATTTTATATCATCACTTAAGCCGTCCATTGATATTATTAAATTTTCCAAATCATCAAAAGAAGCCTGCAATTCTGTCATTAGCTCGCCGTCTTTGCCATTCAACATTGAGGCTAGCTCTTTGTATCTTGCTTGTTCCGCGTCAGTAAGTTTGTCTCCTCTTTTAACTTTTTGTGAAATTTCATCCCATTCTTTTGTTAAATCTTCAATTTTTTCAAGTGAATCTTTTTTTGAAGTTTCCTGTTCATTTTTTATTTGTTCAGCACGTTTTGCAATTTCTTCAAATTCTTCAAATGTTTGATTTATTTGTAATTCAGTAGATTCGGATTTATTACTCAAAGTCAACGCTTTTTTTTGCATTTCGGCAAATTCGGATTGGTTTGAGTTTTCGGTAACACTGTCAGATTCTTCATCAACTAAAGAATCATCATTTACAACATAAGTGCTTGTGTCAGAATCTTGCATAGCATGTGCCCAAGCAAGTACTTCTTCAGGAATCAAAACTCCTGTTGATTCCATCTGTAAAATTTCTTCATACGTAAATTTAACCCATTCTGCAAGTTCAGGATTATGTTCTAATAAAGAAGAAGCGTATAAATCATATTCATAATGTATAGCTTGATTTCTTCTTATAATTGAAACAGCCATGTTTTGTAAAATTTCATCAGTAAAAACATTGGTGTCCGGATATCTTTCTCTAAGCGAACGAACGATACTATCCAAGCGCTCTTGATAATTATCATCAGAAGTTTCTGACACATCTGATATATATAAATTTCTCATTTCGCTTATCCGCATAGTTACCTTTCCTTTGCGTTAATTGACGACATTTTAACAATTAAACTTTAAGGATTTTCAGGCATTGTTACGGATTGTTACAAAAAAAAGACCGGACAAAATGCCGGTCTCTTCTATAATTTTTGTAATCTATAAATGTTTTTCTACATTTGAAAGAATCATTGACTTTGGCATTAAACCGACAAGTCTTTCTACCGCTTTGCCATCTTTAAATACTAACAAGCTTGGCAATCCGCTAATAGAATAATCTTGAGCAGTTTTCAAATTTTCATCTGTATTAATTTTTACAACCTTAACCCTATCACCAAGTTCAACGGAAACTTCATCCAAAATAGGCCCGAGCTTTCTGCAAGGACCACACCAAGGTGCCCAAAAATCAACTACTACCGGCTTCCCTGATTTTAAAACTTCTTGTTCAAATGAAGAATCATTTATTTCTATCGCGTTTGACATAACTTCTCCTTTACTATTTTTATAATTGATATTCTAACACAGATTTTTTTTTTTTTTTTTTTTTTTAATATATTTAAAAAGGATAACAAAATGCTAAGAAAAAAAGTAATAGAAATCGTT
>CALUQI010000008.1 GCA_944322875.1 Candidatus Gastranaerophilales bacterium | reverse complement strand
AATAATCACCTTACCGGCTTTGTGCGTAGAAAAAGGTTCTGTTAAGTATGAAGAGAACCTTATTGATTACTCGGTTTTGGATGCTGACAAGATACTCTCTGACGCGGATTCGTTTTTTGCCCAATATGAATTAACAAAAGATAAAAAATTTCTGAATACGGCTATGGGGAATTACTACATAGTAACCAAAATATATCCCCTAAAAATTTACCCAATGGTTCAACTTGCCAGAACCTATGACGAAAGGCAACTTGATAAATTTGCTAAAGAATACTTTAATATATGTCTTGATATAAACCGTAAAGATCCTTATCTTAACTACTATTTAGGCGATTTTTATTACAAGAGACGAGATTATAAGCGTGCAATGAGGTATTTCAAAATAGCCTACGACAACGGTTACCAAAATTATTATGATCTGAATTACAAAATTGCAACAATATATGAAAAATTTGCAGATTTAATAAAAGCAAAGTATTATTATGAGAAAGCTTATTCTATAGATACGTCAAAAACAAATCTTAAGGATAAAACATTACAAATAGATTCTCTTAATTATGACAAATCGGACTACTATCGTATCAGGAAATAGAGATGAATAAAAAGCAATTCATAACTGCATTTATACTATTATTAATTACGGCACAAGCAAATGCTTCTGACATATACGAACCGATAAAATTTTCAAAACAAGAAGTTATATTTTCTACATCATCCAAAAAAGCTGATATAATAAACCCATCACCACAAAATAATATCCAAGGCAGCATATTTCCCGGAGGAAGAGGTCCGAATCAACTTGTAATATACACACCTGCTTTTGGCGAAAGGACAAACACAAACGAATTTGGAACAGAAGCAATAGTACAAAATAACATTGTAACAATTCTAAGTGGAGCGAATTCTTTCATCCCTGCCAATGGAATCGTAATAAGCGGGCATGGGACATCAAAAACTTGGATGAACACAAACATAACAATAGGAACGAAAATATATATCGATAAAGAAACTAATACCGTCAATGTTTACACAACATCCGAAAGTTATATGTACGAAGCTGAAAATAAAATTTCTGAAGCCAAATCAATGATGGATTATTACAAAAACAAAGTTTCAAACTACAAGACAAAAGTACCTGAAAAACATATAACAGCAGCACAAGACTATTTAAAAAAAGCAAAGAAAGACATTGAAGACCAAGATCGAGTCAAAAAGCTTACCAAATTAGCAGTGACAGAAGCCAATGAAGCAATATCAACTGTACTGCCAAACATTCCTGAAGAACAAAAAGGGATGTGGATAAGACCAACACAAACTACGACCTCCGAAATTATATCAGCAATAAACACAATGCAAGATGCAGGCATCAATAATATATTTTTGGAAACTTTCTATCACGGGAAAACCATATATCCCAGTCAAGTAATGCGAGATTACGGTTTTATTTCACAAAACGAACAATTCGCATCGTTTGACCCATTAAAAGTATGGATAAAAGAAGCACATAAAAGAGATATGAAAGTTCATATATGGTTTCAATCATTTTATGTTGGTAATGTTCCGCCCGACAAAAACAGCAGAAGCATACTGGCAGTACACCCTGAATGGGGCAATAAAACAAGGTCAGACTACCAAAATTCGGCACCAACCAGTTCTCGTTCAGAGCATAACGGATACTTTTTAGATCCGGCAAATCCTGAAGTTAAGGATTTTTTACTTAAACTATTATCCGAAATAATATGCAACTACAAACCAGACGGCATAAACCTTGACTACATAAGATACCCGCAGGCAGTAAGCAAAAATGAAGCAGGCAGCTGGGGCTATACAGAATATGCAAGAAAAGACTTTTCTGAAATATACAAAACAGACCCAATAACAATCAATATCAAAGATGAATCTTGGAAAAATTGGGAAGAATACCGAAGAGAACAGATAACCAATTTTGTAGCCAAAGTGGGCACTTTGGGCAGAAACAATAATGTTTACATAACCGCAGTAATATTCCCAGACATTGAAAGCGCCTTAAATACAAAGCAACAAGATTGGAGAACTTGGTCAAAGAGAGACTTTATAGACGGATTTACTCCGTTATTTTTAACATACGATCCTAAAACGGTATCTGAAATGATGAAAGAAATAATGAAAAATAAAAGTGGTAAAACGGAAATACATGCTGGGATATTTGTAACCTTTATGGGCGGTTCAAATGAAGATTTAGTGAGACAAATACACGAAACAAGAAAACTAAAAGCCAATGGAGTAATTCTTTTTGACTACGCACACACAACCCCAAAATACACGAAAACACTAAAGGAAAGTGCTTTTAATAATCAAAATTACCAAGAGAAGAAAGAAGAAGAAAAACAGCCCATAAAAAACAAAAAAAGTTTCTGGAAATTTTGGAAAAAGAATTAAAATCTATGGTATAATCCACATGTTGGAATGATTAGAGAAAATATAAATTTTGCATTACAGAATAAGAATTCTGTAATGTTTATAACGTCATTAATATTTATGGCAGGTATAATGTCGTACTTCAACGATTGCGGCAGCATAGTTGCGGCGATATTAACATTGGTTGGGATAGTATGCATCTTACAAAAAAGAATTTCAACAAAATACGTTATGCTATGGTTATGCATATTTTACTTTGGATTTTTCAATTCATATTTCAGAGTAAAAACAAGTGATGATTTATACAAAATCGCACCAGAAAATACACAAATAACAGGTCAGGTAGTATCCATACCTGAGCAGAAACAAGACAAAACACGATTTTTTGTATCAACAAGTAAAGTAGGAGAAATTGAAACCTGTGGAAAAACATTTGTAACTATAACAAAAAACAACAAAACTGATTTAGACGAAATACATATTGGCGACGAGATTGTAATTAATGGTAAACTTCGCAAACCATTCAAATCCGGGAATCCATCACAATTTGATTACAGCAAGTACCTCAGAAATTTTAATGTATTCACAACGTTTTACAGCGATGATACTAATTACAAAATAATACCGAGCACCCCAAACTTATATTGGAAGTGTATGCAAAGCTTGAACACGCTTCGAAACCAAATACTTACAAGCCATGCTAAATATCTCAAGTCGCCTAATATAGAAATACTTGGAGGGATAGTTTTTGGTGATGATGCAGTAGCACCACCTGATGATATAAAATCTACTTTTATAAATTCAGGACTTTTGCATATACTTGCTGCATCTGGCATGAACGTGGCTTTTATCTTTGGTTTTTGGTTTATCATAATGAGGGTTTTAAAAATACCGTTTAAAATAAACATAATAGGCGGAATGTTTATGGTTATAGCATATACACTTATGACCGGGCTGGGACCGTCTGTTCTCAGAGCAGCATTGATGCTTTTATTTGTTCAAATTGGGAAACTAATAGACAGAGATTCGCACAGCGTGTCACTTTTATCATTTGTTGCAATGTTGATGCTAATATACAACCCTGCATATATAAATGACGTCGGATTTCAACTTTCGTTTATAGTCACTTTTGGACTATTAACTACAGGAGTTGCAATATTCAAAAAATGTGATTCATTAAAAATTCCCAAATGGTTAAGCGGCACTTTAATAATTCCAATAATTGCGCAACTATGGGTTGCTCCGATACAAATGTTCTATTTTAATACATTCAGCACCTATTCAATTTTTGCCAATATAATCACTGTTCCATTTTTAAGTATAATAAGCTTTGGAGGTTTTGTAAGCTCCATTCTGGCCATAATAAAGCCAATATCTGACTTTATTTGTATGGTTTTTGATTTTGTGTTGAAATACGCACTTGATGCGGTTGTCATTATATCTGATTATTTTGCCAAGTTACCTAATTCGATTATTGAAACAACTCACCCTAACGTATTTCAATTACTTATTTACTACCTCATAATACTTTTATTTACACTAATGATAGAAATAGGTTTCAAGAAAAAACTTATAACAACAGTAATAATATCAATAACGCTACTTTTAATATCAACTGTCAACATTCCAAATAAGAAATTGGAAATAATAACATTTGACGTTGGCAATGCAGACGCTTTTCTAATAAAAACTCCTGAAAACAAATACTTCATAATAGACACTGCAAAATTAAGTTATAAAAGCAGTTCTTCAACTGCTAAACTTGTTATCGTTAAATATTTAAAAGACAGAGGGATTAAAAACATTGAAGGAATGATTCTGACACATTTTGATATAGATCATGCGGGAGGAGCCTGTGACTTAATAAATAGTCTGAACATTAAAACCGTATACGTAAATTCTTTTAATAGTACTTCCTATACAGTCGAAAAAATTTTTAATACAATAAATAAAAAACAAATAAAAACATATCTTGCAGAAAACAACAAAGAAATATATATCGAACCAAATTTAAAAATAAGAACCTTTATAGCCCAAATCAAAGATAATGATAACGAAAACTCCATAATAACGTTACTAAGTTATAAAGACTTTGATATGCTTTTTACAGGAGATGCTGGAGTCAAAGCATTTAATAAAGTTAAAAAAGATATTCCCAACAACGTAGAAGTTTTAAAAGTCGGGCACCATGGCGGGAAAGATGTAGTGGACAAAGCAATGCTTAAACATATTTCAAACAAAGTTTCCATAATTTCAACAGGCCCGAATACTTTCGGACACCCCAACAAGGGAACCCTTGAAATTTTAGGAGACACACAAATATACAGAACTGACAGAAATAATTCCATAAAAATAGAAACTGAGGGCAGTAGTTTTAGCATATATACATTCGATCAACAAAACAAAAAATATAAAAAATCGGCTCAAATGTATAGTATAAAATAACTATTCTAAATTTTCAGGAATTTCAGGAATATTTTTAGCCCCTTTTACTCCAAGTTCTTCAATTCTGGTAAGCTGGTTTATAATATTGTCCTTGCCACTTAATCTTGTCATTGCCGAGTTAAATGCCGTTTTAATTTTATTCATATCACCCATCAAATCGGCAAATTTATCAATCATTTTAGAGCAAATACGAGATATTTCCAACGCATTTTTATTTTGTCTGTCAACAACATGAAATGAGTTTATAATTTTCAAAGCTGCCAATAAAGTAGAAGGTGAAACCGGCATAACCTTATTTTTCCAGGCATAATCCCAAAGATAACAATCATCACAAAATAAAGCCGCATAACAACTTTCAATAGGTATAAACATCAAAACATAATCCGGAGATTTTTCATCAACGGAATAATCACGTTTTGCAAGTCCATTAATATGAGCTTTTGTAGAGTCAAAAAATTGTTTCAAATGAACTTCTTTTTCATATTCGTTGTCAGAATTGACATACCCTTCCCAAGAGGAGAATGAAGTCTTGGAATCAATAAATATGTACCTGTTATCAGGAAGAAAAACAGTAGCATCAGGTCTGCCTTCAGATGAAACCGATTGCAACTTATATTCTTCATCTTTTCTTAAACCGGAAGCTTCCAAAACTCTTTCCAGAACGATTTCACCCCACTTACCGGAGGATCGGTTATCGGACTTCATAACATTCAAAAGAGAATTTGCATCCATAGAAATCTTTTTACCTGTTTCCAAAAAATTTTTAATATTCAAATCAAAAACGGTAAAATTTTCTTTTTCCAGTTTAAAATTTTCTTCAGTTCTTCGTTCAAAATCTTCTATTTTATCCTTAAATCTCTTAAAGAACTCATCAAGCTTTTCTCTATTTTGATTTGACAATTCTGCAGAATTTTCTTTAAAAATTCTATTTGCAATATTTTCAAAGTTAGCACGTGAATTTTTTTGAGCCAAATAAAAAGGTATAAAAACAAACACAGCACCAACAAAAAAACCACATATAAAAAATAAAATTTCCATAATTTCTCCTTGAGAGAATTATACCACAACGAGTGTACACCAAAGAAAGTAACAAAAAAAATATTTACAAAAAATCAATCATGCCGCAAATCATGGTGTAGAGCATGGTTGAGGGTTTTTATCAATCTAAAGATTTACGCCAGATTCTCAAACTGCCATGCCTACAATATCAATCGGCACATGGATGAACACACCCCACTAAAAATAGTAGTATGTATAGTGTAGTTGAAGGTTAAAGCTAAGGGGAAAATAAAATGAGAGAGTTTAGAAACAAATTGAGAGTGTTGTTAATAGATGACAACGCAGATCACTTAAGAGGAATCAAAGAACTAATTTCGTTGGAAAGCAACTATGAAGTTGTCGGTGGAACAACAAATGCCAATGTAGGTATTAGTCTGACAAAAAAATATCACCCTGACATAATACTTATGGACATAAATATGCCTGAGAAGGACGGATTACAGGCAATACAAGAAATAGAAAAGCTTGGATTAAACACAAAGATAATAGCATTAAGCGGATATGATGATGCCGACTTAATATTCAGAGCGATGAAATTGGGTGCGAAAGGCTACATACTAAAAACAATGGCATCAGCACAATTAATATATGCAATTGACGAAATAGCAGCAGGAAAAATATATTTACCATCCGCACTATCCTCAAGATTTTTTGAATATTTTCAACGTTCATTTAAGGAAGAGTCAAACTATTCTGATGCAGAAAATCTTCTCACATACCTGACAGCACGAGAAGAGGAAGTATTAGATTTACTTACACAGGGTAATAACTACAAAGGGATTGCGGGGAAATTATTTATATCGGAAACTACGGTTAAAACACACGTTAACAATATTTTCCAAAAATTACAAGTAAATGACAGAACACAAGCTGTACTATATGCATTAAACAACGGTTTTCTAAACAAAAGACACGCAAAGATAGCCGTATAAAAATGGAGCGTTAAAAATTATTAAAGGTTCAGCTGAAAAGCTGAACCTTAATACTGGGAAAAACAGAATGAACGATACCGAAATAATAAAAACACAAACAAAATGTATAGCACATGAGATAAGAAATCATATATCTATATGTGATATGTATACAGAGATAATAAGGAAAAATACAGAACGGGATAATTACCAAAACCCATCAGTAGAAAATGCAATATCGTGCATAAAAAATTCATTAAGAATAATAAGCAACACATTACTCGATTTAAAATCAATAAACAGTTTCACCTTAAAAAAATACGATTTTAAAACAATACTAGAAACAGGAACAAAATTATCAGAAGTATACGCGACAGGAAAAGAAATAAAAATTAACAGCTGTATAAAAAACACCGGAGAAATTTATATAGACAGCGATAAATTCATAGCCTGCATTGTAAATATAATTAAAAATGCCATTGAAGCAATTGAAAGCAAGGGTGAAATAAACATTATTGCAGAGATAAAAAACGGAGAAGGACACATAAAAATTTCAAACAACGGGAAAATGATTCCATCAAACAAACAAAAAGAGATTTTCAGCGAAGGATACACAACTAAAAATACAGGAAGCGGTCTTGGATTATTTATTTGCAAAACAAATTTAGAATCGCAAAATGCTGAACTCAAATTAAACAAATCAACAAAAACACTGACAGAATTTGAAATTATAATTCCAATAACAAATAATTTGTAATTTAAAATTATTTATATTAAAATAGCAGCATAGAAGAGAAATAAAAGGAGAACCAAATGGATAATCTTTCTTTACTGGAAGACGGTTTAGTTATCATGACGATCGGGATGGGGGTAGTATTTCTATTTTTAATAATAACCATATACGCAATGACTCTAATGTCTTACGTAATAAAGAAAATAAATATTATATTTCCAGAAAAAGTAGCTGAAGAAGTTGGATTTTCAAAATCAAAAGCCTCACCTGAAGGTGAAGTTGCATTAGCAATAGCTTTGTCATACGCAAGAGCACAACTCAAATAATTTTTTAATTAAAAGCTTTATCCAAACAATTTTTTATAATAGACATACAACCGTCAAATTGAGGTGTATTTTGCAGAGCATTAAGCATGAGAAAGTCATGCTGAGTGGAATTAATTCTGACAGATAATACATCCACACCAGCATTTATTAATTTATCAGCGAATAATTCACCTTCATCTCTCAAAACATCATTTTGAGCAGTAATAACAAGTGCAGGAGGCATCCCCACCAATTTATCCAAAGGAGCTTTTAATGGAGAAGCATAAATATCATTTTTTACACTTTTATCAGAAATATATGCATTAATGAACCACTCCATGGCTTTTTTAGTAAGCCATGGTCCGTTTTCAAATTCTTGATAAGATTTAGCAGACATATCCAAATCAGTAACGGGGTATAATAGAATCTGAAATGAAATATGCGGACCTGATGAATACTTTGACATTAAAGCAATCGAAGCAGTCATATTTCCACCTGCACTATCACCTGCAATAACAATTTTTTTATTATCTATATTAAATTCATCAGGAAAACTGTATAAGTATTTTAATACATCATAACACTGATACAACGCGATCGGGAACTTAGCTTCAGGAGAAAGAGAATACTCCGGAAAAACCACAACAGAAGAAGTTGCAAGAGCAAGTTTTCTAATAAGCATATCGTGAGTATTTTTCCCACCCATAACCCATCCACCACCGTGAATATACAATATGACAGGCAAAATATTATCTTGTAAGTTTTTAGGTCTCACTATACGCAAATCAACAGTTCCGGAATTCTCTGTATATACTGCCTTATCCTCAATATCAGCATCAATATTTTGATGAGAGTCGGCCTGCAATTTTTCCAAAAACAAACGTGCCTGTTCATAAGTCATCTGATAAATAGGCTTAACATGACTTTTTTCTAATCCTGCATTAAACAGACTAACTTGTTTTGTTAAATTAACACTTTTATGCATAAAATTATCCATAATATTTCTCCTAAATAAAAGATACAAAATACAAAAAAAAATACATTCCACAGAAGAACATATTTTAAAATAAAAGATTTTTAAGGTACAATTAACCTATGACATTCCTAAGTAAACGCAAATTAATTTCTATATTTCTGCTATGCACTATAATTAGTAACGCGGCAGCATTTTGTTCCGAAATTAACACATCAACAAAGACATCCGAATTACAGCAAAGCAATTCAAATACAGCAGTAATTCCCCATAAATTAGAAAAAGAAATAAAAACTTCAATAGCCAAAATCTACGGCGCGGATAATGTAGAAACAATCTATGCAAACGTAGAGCAAATAGCGTTAAAAACCAAACAAACACGTTCAAAAGAACTAAAGGAAGAAGATCTAAACCGACCGGCAGACTGGTATAAAGATGAAATAGTTTATATGTTTTATGCTGATCAATTCGGTGTAAAAAATCAAAATAGCACAAACACTTTTAAAGACGATATAAAAATGCTTGATTATTTGAAAGGATTAGGAGTAACTACCATATACATACTCCCGTTTGCTGATTCACCAATGAAGGATTCGGGATTTGATGTCAGAAATCCAAGAAATGTAAGGTCAGATCTGGGAGGCATGCCGGAATTTAAAGACTTTTTAAAAGCAGCAAAGGAGAAAGGATTCAAAATAAAAGCAGATCTTGTTCTAAATCACTTTTCAGATGAGCACGAATGGTTTAAGGATATTCAAAACGGCAACTTAGAAAAATTGAATTATTTTGTAGTAAGAGAGGAACTACCAGCAAATATAAAATATAAAGATCCTAAATTAGGTCAAGTTGTAGAATACAAAGAACCATCCGGGAAAATATCAAAGAGACGATTAATGTTTCCGGAAATTACCGATAATCATTACAGGAAAGTACAAATAAAAGATAAAGATTACTATTTTTACCACACATTTTATCCATTTCAACTTGATATAAATTGGGAAAACCCGCAAGTATTATATTACAACTTAGAAACAATAAGTTTTTGGGCAAACCTAGGTATAGATATATTTAGAATGGATGCAATTCCATATCTGATAAAAGAGGACGGAACAGATGCCGAGAACTTAGCAAAAACTCACAGAATAATAAAACTTTTAAGTGCATACATCCAAGCCGTAGCACCAAGATCGGTAATTCAAGCAGAAGCCTGTCAGCTACCGAATAAAATATTACCTTATTATGGAACGGAACGCAAGGTAAAACCTATAATGGACGGGAAAGAAAAAGAACTTACAAGAACT
Organism: Candidatus Gastranaerophilales bacterium; assembly: GCA_944322875.1. Classification (GTDB taxonomy): domain Bacteria; phylum Cyanobacteriota; class Vampirovibrionia; order Gastranaerophilales; family Gastranaerophilaceae; genus SIG32. The sequence goes on along the minus strand of CALUQI010000008.1, from coordinate 27,367 downwards.
GATGAAGTTCAAATTGCTTATCATTTTCCATATATGCCTGCTATATGGGCGTCCATGGTTACAGGCAAGAACAGCTACTTTTGGAAAGCCTATAAAGATACCCCGCAAATACCTGAAAGTGCATCTTGGGGAATATTTTTACGAGTACACGATGAATTAACACTAGAAATGGTAAACGAAAGCACTAGGGAGCTTTTATTTGAAGACTTAGCCCCCAAAGGTGCTGGTTGTAGAAAGGGATTTGGAGTTAGCGGAAGACTGGCAAACTTTTTAGACAATAACCCCGATAGGATAGGTATGGCTTTTTCAATATTGCTTTCATTGCCGGGAATACCCATAATATACTACGGTGATGAAATAGGAATTCAAAATAATTATGCAAATGCCAAACGTAATGCCAAAATAAGAGAATATAAACAAACGCATAGCAAAAATAAAGTGAATATGTTGAGTTATTTTGACAGCAGAGATATAAATCGTGGTCCAATTACCTCAACAACCTTTAAAAATGCGGCAATACAAAAAGGAACATTTAATAACAAAGTATACGAGAAAGTAAAAAAACTTATTGAAGTAAGAAAACAATATCCGGTAATGTCGAGAGGTACTTTTACAGAAATGAAAACAACATCACCTGAAGTTTTTGCCTACATGAGGACATTGGATACAACAAGAGTAATTGTAATAAATAATCTTTCAAAAACTCGAACAAGAGCAACAGTAAACCTTGCAAACGACGATTTTGGCAAAAAAGCAAAAGAAATATATTTTCACGATCTGCTATCAGATAAAATGATGAAAGCATCAGTAAAAGAGAAACAACTCATTATAAGGTTAAAACCATACGAAACATTGTGGTTAAAAATATAATTTTGTATGTAATTTATATTAATTTGTTTTATAATTATGTGTATGAAAAACAAATCCGAGCAAGCAAAAAAAATGTTTCACGAAGGCTACAATTGTGCCCAATCGGTATTTTGCACATTTTGTGAGGAATTAAACATAGATCTCGAAACAGCCCTAAAATTATCATCTTCATTTGGCGGAGGCATGGGCAGATTAAGAGAAGTGTGCGGAGCAGTCAGTGCAATGTTTATGATAGCAGGTTTTAAATATGGATATACCGAACCAAATAATGATGATGTTAAAACTGAACATTATACAAGAATTCAAAATCTTGCTAATGAATTCAGAAGAAAACACAAAACTATTATCTGCAGAGAACTTCTTGGTTTGGAAAAAGAACCACTATCACCGATACCTGATAAAAGGACTGAACAATACTACCAAAACAGGCCATGTGAAAACTTCATAGCTGACGCCGCTCAGATAATAGATAATTACATAAAATCTAACTAAACTATTCCCTTATATGATCCAAAGCCATCTCTAAAATTGTCTTCACATGGGCATCATTAAGCGAATAATATACATTCTTACCTTTTTTAAATGCTTTTACTAACTTTGCAGTTCGCAAAACTTTTAATTGATGAGAAACAGCAGATTTGGTCATATTTAAAAGCACAGCCAAATCGCCGACACACATCTCACTTTCCTCTAATGCCCATAATAATTGTATCCGTGTACCGTCACCCATAACTTTAAAAAAATCAGACAAATCATATAAAGTATTCATCTCTGGCATTTTAGGCTTAACCTTATTAACAGTAACAATATTTATAGCTTCACAATCCGCACCCATCACAAGCACTCCTTTTGTCTACATTATAACATTACTTGAATAGTTGTTCAATTATTATTAATTTTTGTAAAATAAGTTTTATACGCACTTGACAATTGAACAGTTGTTCAATTATAATATTAATAAAGGAAAGAAACGATGTGCGAGCATGACAGCGAAAACAAAGGAAGCAGCGGAATTTATATAACACTTGCAGTGATAGTGCTAATTTTTGGAGTACAACAGGACTACTTGAATACAACAGCTTTATTATATATTAGCGCTTATATAATCGCAGGTGGAGAAATTTTAACGAAAGCGGCAATAAACCTATATAAGGGTCACCTATTTGACGAGAATTTTTTAATGAGCATAGCAACGATAGGAGCAATCATAATCGGGGAATATCCTGAAGCAATAATGGTAATGGTTTTATATAGGCTTGGTGAATATTTACAAAACAAAGCGATAAGCAAATCCCGCAAATCAATAAGTTCACTAATGGATATACGTTCAGAATATGCAAATATAGAAGAGAATGGCATAATAGTGCGCAAATCGCCTAAAGAAGTTCACATAAATGATATAATAATAGTACAAACAGGAGAAAAGGTACCACTTGACGGAACAATAACAGAAGGACATGCTACAATAGACTTTTCGGTACTAACCGGGGAGTCATTACCCAAAGAACTTCGGATTGGCGATTCAGTTTTGAGCGGTTGTATAAACAGAGACGGTTTATTAAAAATAAAAGTGAACAAGGAATATGAAGAGACAACCGTTTCAAAAATTCTTGAACTAGTTGAACATGCGAATTCAAAAAAAACAAAAACCGAAAATTTCATAACAAAATTTGCCAGATATTATACTCCGGCGGTTGTTTTTTTAGCAACGATTTTGGCAATTTTGCCCCCATTAATAATTTCAGAGCCATATACAATCTGGTTAGAAAGGGCACTAACGTTTTTAGTAATATCATGTCCGTGTGCACTTGTAATATCAATACCATTGGGATTTTTTGCCGGAATAGGAGGAGCATCAAGACACGGGGTATTGATCAAGGGAAGCAACTATATTGAATCTCTCTCAAAGCCTTACGCAATAGTATTTGATAAAACTGGCACACTGACAAAAGGGTCTTTTACTGTAACCGATATAAAGCCGGCAGACGGGCTATCCAAATTAGAATTACTCAAACTTGCAGCTACGGCAGAAAATTATTCTAATCATCCGATTGCAACATCAATAAAAACAGCATACAAAAAAATGATTGATACAAGTACAATTTCAGATATAACCGAGAAAGCAGGAGAAGGTATAAAAGCAAAAGTAAACGGACATACTGTACTTATTGGCAGCAAGAGGCTTATGGAGGTTAACGATATTAAATACGAACCAGTTAATAAAACAGGGACGATAATTTATGTAGCGGAGGACTCAAAATACAAAGGATATCTAATCATATCTGACGAAGAAAAAGAAGATTCAGTCAAAGCGATTCAAATATTAAAAAAGCTTGCAGACAAAGTAATAATGCTTACCGGTGATAATAAGAGCACAGCTGAATTAATAGCACAAAAACTTAAGATAACCGAATATTATTCACAACTATTACCGACAGAAAAAGTAAAAAAAATAGAAGAATTAATAGAAATAAAACCGGACAATAAAAGTATAATATTTGCAGGTGACGGAATAAATGATGCACCAGTACTGGCAAGAGCAGACATAGGGATAGCAATGGGCGCAATCGGATCTGATGCGGCAATAGAAGCTGCAGATGTGGTAATAATGGATGACAAACCAATTAAGGTAGCATTAGCAATAAAAATAGCACAGAAAACAATGCAAATAATTAAGCAAAATATCATTTTCATAATAGTAACAAAAGCATTATTTCTCCTGCTTGGAGGTATAGGGTTAATGACAATATGGGGTGCAGTATTTGCCGATGTAGGAGTAGCCTTAATTTCAATACTGAATTCAATGCGTGCACTAAAAACCGATTTTACTGTTCGATGACTTTAATCCAACCTTCCGGAGGCTCAATCTCACCCATTTGTATACCTAAAAGCGTATCATAAAGTTTCTTAGTAATTTCACCCATATTTTCTTTATCAAACAAAATATGTTCACCATGGTTTACAATTTCTCCAACAGGGGAAAGGACCGCAGCTGTACCGCAAAGTGCACATTCTTTAAATTCTTTTAATTCATCAACAAAAACAGGACGTTCTTCTGTTTCCAGACCCAAATATTTTTGGGCAACATACATCAAAGAACGACGTGTAATAGACGGCAAAATTGTATCAGATTTAGGCGTAACAACCTTATTATCATCAGTAATAAATATTATATTTGCACCGCCCGTTTCTTCAACCTTAGTTCTGGTTGCAGAATCAAGATACATATTTTCGTTATATCCTTGATTGTGAGCATCAACAATAGCATGTAAACTCATTGCATAATTAAGACCAGCTTTTACATGCCCGGTACCACGAGGTGCAGCTCTGTCAAAATCTGGGACTCGCAAGGTAATAGGTTTGACTCCGCCTTTAAAATAGGGACCTACGGGAGTTGCAAAAATTCTAAATTGGTATTCTTCAGCAGGTTTAACACCAATCACTGCACTACTTCCGAACATATAAGGACGTAAGTACAAGGTAGCACCTGAACCGTATGGTGGAACCCATTCAATATTGGCCTTTACCACTTGCGATATAGCCTCAACAAATTTTTCTTCAGGAAAAACTGGCATCTCAAGCCTTCTGCAAGAATCAGCCATCCTTTTAGCATTCAAATCAGGGCGGAAACATACTACATTCCCATCAACGGTTGTATATGCTTTCAACCCCTCAAAACAAGTCTGAGCATACTGCAGAACACCTGCACTTTCGCTAATAGTTATTTCCGAATCACGACTAAGGTAACCTTCATCCCATTTTCCATCTTTATAATTTGAAACATATCTAAAATCAGTTTTTACATAACCAAAACTTAAACTACTCCAATCAATATTTTTTTTCGTCTTTAACATTACAACACTCCTGTTAAAACCAAAGAATAAAATTCATAAAGAAACGGAGCAAGAGGGATTTGAACCCTCGATGCAGGATAACCCACATAACACCTTAGCAGGGTGCCGCCTTCAGCCACTCGGCCATTACTCCGTATGTCATGCGAAAATATTTTTCGCCGTAACCTTAGTATAACATAAATAATTTTTTTTAAAAGAAATTATTTTTTGTTTTATAATATTAGTAAAAATTGACGTTTAACACTATAGAGGTTATAATCTAGTTATGATAGAAATGAAAGTGATGGGCATTGCCCTTGATACAAGAACAGGATCACCAATCGTCGTTTTACACGACAAAGACAACAGAAAAGCTTTACCTATTTGGATAGGCTCGGCTGAAGCAAGTGCTATCATTAGGAAAATAGAAAATCTCAATGTAGCCAGACCAATGACACATGATTTAATTATTGATCTTATTGAAAAAACCGGCTATGAACTGGACCGAGTCGAAATTAATGATGTTGAAAAGGAAACATATTTCGCCACTTTGTTTCTTAAAGGTGATGATGATAAGTTTATTGAAATTGATTCACGTCCATCCGATGCTATTGCTGTCGCAATAAGAGTTGATGCACCTATATTTGTTACTGCTAACGTACTATCAAGCGGGTCTGTTTCTACAGATACAGCAAAAGATGAGGAAGAAGCACAAGAATTCAAAAACTTCATTCAAAGCATCAAGCCTTCGGATTTTGCTAAATTAATGAAAGATAATGAACAACACGAAAGTGATCAATAATTAAGCTAAACAGTCCAAATAATTCCCGAGATGACTGTTGCTGATTGAAGGATGAAGTTCTCTGTCCTTTATTGCATGAACACCGGTTTGTACATCTACGTCTTTATGTAGTCTTGAATTTTTTAAATTATCTACGCTGTACAAACTTGATAAATTTACTTTATTAACTTTAACAGCCATGAACAATCTCCAATTTTTCCCTGTAAATTAATAAAGTATTTTTGCATAGTAAAATTGCTTATTTATTAAAAAATATTACAAAAGAAAAAAGTTTTTATTGTAACTTGTACTACTAAATGTCTTTGTTGGAGTAAATTTTGGGATAAAAACTCTTATTGGTTCTTCATATTCTTTCCTAATACTGCATAAACCTATAACTTTGTCTTCATCCTTGAATAATTTTTTCAGTAATTCCATATACCCGCCTTCTTTTTTTCATGTATAATGTAATTAATGAGAATATTTATAAAGTCAAGAAGGAGAATAACATGGCACAAAAAGTAACAAAAGACATGAACATTATGGATATAGTGCAAGCTTATCCGCAAAGTATTGAAGTATTTCAAAGATACGGACTGGGATGTATAGGCTGTGCAGCAGCACGTTTTGAAAACCTTGAGGCTGGAGCTAAAGTACACGGATTCGATCCTGATGCTATGGTTGCAGATATTAATGCACTAATTGAAGACTAATTTATTAAAAACAAAAAAAAGAGGTTCAAATAAGAACCTCTTTTTTTAGCGTTTACTTAAAAAACCTGCCATTGTAGGCTTGTTATTTACTGCCATAGATGTAGACATGTCATTAACCGGCATACTTGATTGATTTTGCATTGCTATATGTTTTTTGGTCATTTTTTCACAGTGTTTAGAAATCCAAATCATTAATGCCGGAACAAGCAGAATAGTTGATACAAAACCAAACGCACTATTATAAGTTTTGGCACGTTTTACAATATTATTTCCACTGTCTGAAAGTATTGAAATAATCTTTTCATAAGCTTTTGTACCCTTAGCCTTATCAAAATCATTTATAATTTTACCAAGTTTCATATTCTTATCCGGCGCACTGCCCAAAATTTCAGTAGCAGCTTCTTTAATATCATTATCAATGCTCAACAGCTTGCCAACATTACCGCCATTTTTCTCGACGAATTTGAACAAGTCATTTATTCCGTCTTTGAATGAATTAACATTACTATAGTTGGCAACAATTCTGTCACTGTCTAAAACCTGTACTCCGCCGGTAGGATATACATAATGCCATATTTTCTTAAATATATTATCGTTATGATCACTTGGTTTAATATTCAAAGCCAATCCTGATATTTTTGCAAACGCATCAGAAAAAACTCTGTTTATAGCCTTTGCACCAAACAAAATAGCTATAAAACTTGTCATATCACGCATCAAAATTTCTTTTCTATCCGTATTACTTTGAGCGTTTATCAACCGAGGAGGCAAACAAAAACCGAATAATAAAGACAACATACCCGGCATCGACATCGTAGCCCCATCAAATTCAAATTTATCAGAAATCTTTTTTAACCCTGAATTATTTACGATACTTTTACCAAGATTTGACATTGATTTCTGCAATCCGGTAAATGAAGGTTCTTTTTTATCGGAAGAACTGATTTTATTATCTTTAAGAGCATTTGTATCCGATTTTTTTGTTTCACCTTGAACATTTAAACCATCAAGTCCGGGATCTCTGCCTTTTGTAACCTTGTTATATAACTTAGGAATAATAGTATAAAAACCAACTACAGCAAGCCACATTGACATATTTGACAAAAATCTTGTTCCAGAACGACTTTTACACATATTTTTGACAACATCGTCAATATTTGACATTTCTGAATTAAGAGACTTTTTGCTTATGTTTTTGACAACATCCTCTGAGAAGTCTCTCATATGACCAATAATAGACTTGAAAGAAGTCGCAATCTTCTTATCAGCATTGGAGTATTCTGCAATTATCTTATCACCTGAAGAACCAAGAGATTTTTTCTTCAAATTAACGAACTCATTTAAAAGTTCATTCTGCATGTCTTGCGCAGAACCATCAACTTTCTTACCCAGAAGGTGTTTCCAAAAACTTTTTTTAGGAGCTTTTTCAGTTTCTATCAATTTTTTGGCAAAATCATCAGCAACTGTATCTAGTTCTTCACCTTTCAAACAATTATTTGTCGATGTTGCCAATATATTTTTAAATGTATCTTTGTAAAACCCTAATTTAGTATTATTATAGTCAGCAAGAACATCGGCATTTGATTTTGCATATTCAGAAAACGAATCGCCAAATCCCTTTATAAAATCAATAGGAACATTATTAGCAGATCCTGATATTTTCTTTATAACAGACATCATAGCAGCAGGGATTAAAAATGCACTCGGCCCGCTTAAGATTTCACGAACACCTTCTTTTTTAGCAAAATCCCAATTTAACTGACCAGTTTTATCATGATTTCTATACATACCCGTCAAAACACGAGGACCGGCCATACCCAAAAAATCTTGCATTATAAAAGATGCTGCAAAACCACCGCGATCTATTGCATCCATTAGTGTTATTATTGGATTTCCTGCATTACCGAAGGAAACTTGGTTATCACGATGCGAGTTAATTTTATTACGATTTATTTCTATTGACGAAGTTTGTACTGGTTTTACTGACATATCCCTACTGATTTCACTAATCTACACACATAATATTTAAAAATTTACGGCATCACTTATTGCTTTTTTTTCAGGGTAATTTTATAAAAATTAACAAAACAATAAGTGTACTTATTATACTTAATACAACAAAAATTTGCAACCGCTCTGCTACAAATGTAACATTAAGTTTACAAAAGGAGTCTAAATTCGGCAAATAACGGGGAAAAATTAATTTGACAGCAGAATACAATCATACTAAACTAAAGAGAATGGAAGTAACAATAATAGGTGCGGGGCTTGCAGGAACAGAAGCAGCACTGCAATTATCAAAAAGGAATATACAAGTAAATTTATACGAAATGCGTCCCCAAAAGGGGACCGGCGCACATAAAACTTCGAATTGTGCAGAATTCGTTTGTTCAAATAGTTTAGGCTCATACGACAAAACAAACGCAAGCGGTTTACTAAAGCATGAAATGGAAATTTTAGGTGGCGAATTAATAAAAATAGCATATCAATGTCGTGTTCCAGCTGGTAGCGCTCTTGCTATTGATCGAGAATTATTTTCAAAAACGGTAACTGAGAAAATAAATTCAGACAAAAACATTAACTTAATAAGGCAAGAGATAACAAAAATCCCTAAAACACCTTCTATAATTGCTTCAGGGCCACTTACCAGTCCTGAGTTAGCAAATTGTATAAAAGAACTAACGCGGAATGACCACCTATATTTTTACGATGCTATAGCACCAATAATAGAAAGGGATAGCATTAATTTTGAGAAAGCATTTTATGCATCCAGATACGATAAAGGTGAAGCTTCGTACATAAATTGTCCTATGAACAAGGAAGAATATGAAAAATTCTATGACATATTAATAAATGCACCTAAAATAGAACTTAAGGATTTCGAAAAAAATGCCAAGTTTTTTGAAAGCTGTTTACCTATAGAGGTATTAGCATCACGAGGAATTGATACACTAAGATTTGGACCGATGAAACCAGTAGGCTTAATTGACAAAAGGACAGGGACAGAAAATTACGCGGTTGTACAATTGAGGCAGGATAATTCTGCTAAAACGCTATATAATCTGGTAGGTTTCCAAACCAATTTAAAATGGGGAAGCCAAAAAGAACTACTCAAATCAATTCCAGGACTTGAAAATGCTAATATAGTGAGATACGGAGTAATGCATAGAAATACGTTTATTAATTCTCCACAAATACTTAATTCATATTTACAAGTAAAGAATCAATCAAACATATTCTTTGCAGGACAAATTACCGGAACGGAAGGTTACACAGAATCAATTGCTACAGGGCTTTTAGCAGGGATTAACATGTCCAGATACATTGAAGGTAAAGCTCTTTTAAGCTTACCGAAAGAAACCATGCTCGGAGCATTAATTAACTATATAACTGACGAAATGCATGATAAATTTCAACCAATCAATTCCAATTGGGGTATAATGCCTCAAATTGAACTTCCAAAGAAAGAACGCAAAAACAAAAAATTAAAAGCAAAACTAATGGCAGAACGTTCAATTAATGTGCTTAAATCTGTTTGCTCATAACCTTTACAAAATATTTAACGGATCTATCATATGTTTTTTCCGCATCTTTAGGGAAAAAACAACCCGGAATCTGCCCCAAACTTCTGTGATGAGCTACACATTGGCAGCATAACCCGCGATTTGAACAATCAGCAGTGCACGTGCAATATTCTATATTCACATTTTGTTTACATTCCATAGTTAAACCTTGTTATCAATTCTATGAGTATCAGCAGGATTCTTAGGTTCTTCTTTCTTTTCCATACCAAGCATACGAAGCATTGGGTGAATAGTATAATGGCTTATTTGCGGAGCCAAAATAGCCAAGCCAAACACCGAACCAATCAATGAACCTAATTCAATCGTACCTTTAATTAAAGGATATTTTTCAGGTTTTACATTGTTTTGCAACTCTTCTCTTAAACCGTCATGCATAAACTTATTACGAGAATGATCTTTCATTAAAGTTGCTTTTCTATTTGTTATGTTCTTTGAAGCTAAGTTATAATAATCTAAATATTCTGAAGCATTGGTAAATTTAGCAAACTCAGGCTTGTTTTTGAAAAATGTTTTCTTAGCAAGAGAGAATGCGCCTTTTTTAAATACTGGTATGATTAAGGCTAAGTAAACTGCAAGACAAGTCGCTTGGTATAAAAACTCTTTTGTTGCAGCATACTTTTTGGTATCAGGACTTATATTATTATCAATCAATATAAATCCAGGTCTGCCGATTGATTTCAAAGTTGTCTCAATTGAAACAGATGTAGCAGTATTCTGAGCAATATTTGCAAGCGTTGAATTTGATAAAACATTTGAAATTGCTCCAATCATAATCCACCTACCCTCATACCTGAATCTGAACCCCTATAAACACTTCTTACGTTCCGAAATGCATCATTATTTCTAATCTGGGAATTATACCCAAAAAATTGCGGAGAAGCTTGAGGCTTAATTTCTGTAACTTTATTTTTCTGTGCCTTATTACCTTGAATTTTATTCATTAATGGCTTAATTGCGACTGAGCATAATGCAGGAATAACAAACAAAGCAGCACCACATACACCCATGAACATCAAATTTTTATTCATTTTAGGTAAATTATTTTCAGCAAGCACCTTTGCATTTTCGTAGGCCTTAACCACTTCAGGAGTTAATTTACCGGCCTTAAATGATGCATAGAGTTTTTTATCCATAAAATTTTCAGGCTTTGCGAATAAATGAGAAAGTTTTCCCGCAACCTCACCGCAAGCCCAATAAACTGGAATAGCAATAATTTCCGTCAATCCTTCTCTGATTGCTGTATATTTTTTGGTTTCAGGATTTTCTTTTTTATCCATCATGGTAAACATAGGACGACAAATGCCCTTTACAGTTGCAATTGCCATTACAACATAAGTTGGCTTGTTGTTATTACCCATTGATGTACAAATTTTTTCTAATGTTTTTGATATACCCATTGCAATTATCTCAAGTTAGTAAATATTAAAAATTGCCAGCCAAAAGTAATATTATTACAATAATTTTACAAAATCAAGAAAATATAATAAAATTAAATGAACAATCTTATTTTGAATTTCGTTATATAAGTACAGAGGTTAAAAATGAGAAATAAATGTACTAAATATGAATCACTTTTCACATTCGCTGATGCTGAAACTTTTCAAAAGCACCTGGAAGTTTGTGAAGATTGTCGAGAAGAGCATGCAAGGATGGCTGCGGTTTCCGAATTAATAAAAGAAGTGCGCCCCAGCTATCTTAACAAGAAAAGGAATATCGCGAAATTAAAAATTGCATGTGCCGTATTTGCAATGTGTATAAGTGCAACAGCGCTTGGCGTTGTTAACCTTAATTCAAACATATCTGACACAATAAAATACGGTACAACTTTAACTGCTGAAGACTTAGGGCTTCCGGTAGATGCGTACGGGTTTGTAATGGTAGAGTAAATGAATTTCAAAGAAATAATAAAGAAGAACCAAAACAATATAAAAGGAATAATAAAACTCATAACAAAAGAATCAAATGAAGATCTTGAACAAGAGGTCTACATAAAAATATGGAAAAATTCAGAAAAATATAAAGAACAAGGTAACCTAAAAAGCTGGATAAACACAATAGCAAAAAACGTTTCCAAAGATTATTTAAAATCATCTTACAAAAAAAATCTTGAAAACTCAGTTACCGATGAAACAATAATAAACACAATAAAAGACAAGAAGGAGACACCCGAACTAAAACTTATCAAAAATGAAAGACAAACACAAATAATCAATGCCATAAATTCACTCAGACCTAAATTTAAAGAAGTCATTATGCTTTGTGAAATTGAAGGGTACAGCTACGAGGATTGCGCGCGCAAACTAAAATGTCCTCTTGGAACTGTTAAGTCAAGAATTTACAACGCAAAAAAGGGATTGGCAGAAAAATTGGAACAACTAATAAAAGAAAGGATTAACTAATGAAAAAAACACTAATTTTAGCAAGTTTAATAGCATTTTCAATGACAACAGCCTTAGCTGCAGAACCGACAGTAAAAGTTGATACACCAACAAAGACAGAAATCCAGAAACCGGCTCCTGAATTTGGTCAAAAACCACCGAAAAGACCTGATTTTCAAAAAAAACAAGCCGAATTTGACAAACGACTCAATTTAACAGACAAACAAAAACAAAAAATTAAAGATCTCAGAATAAAAGGTCATGAAGAAATGCAACCTATAATGGAACAAATAAAAACAAAACGCCAAGAAGCAGAAGCCGTAAAACGTTCCAAAATGTCTGTTGAAATGCAACAGGAAAAATTAAAACAAATTAACTCAGAAATCCAAGATTTACGCAAACAAGCTCATGAACTTCGCATGAAAAATATGCAAGACTTTGAATCAATACTAACCAAAAAACAGAAAAAAGAACTTGATAAAATCAAAAAAGAAGGCAGAAAACGTTACGAACAAGAACACAAACGTAACCATATGGGGCCCCAAAAACCGATAATAGAATAATTACAAAAAGCATATAACAAAAGGCTGAATATATTCAGCCTTTTTGTTATATAATCTAATTATGAATTCTATAATTGAAAAAGCAAAAAGTCTGCATCAACTTTCAAAAAATGAAATAATTTTATTACTGGAAAATAATTCTATTAATGATAATCTTTTTAAAGCCGCAGACGAAATAAGAGAAAAACATGTCGGAGCTAAAATTCACTTAAGAGCTTTAATTGAATTTTCTAACATCTGTAAAAGGAACTGTAAATATTGTGGAATAAGAATTCAAAATAAAAATACCAAAAGATTTCGACTTAGCCCCAATGAAATATTAAATCTAAGCGAAAGAGCTGTACAAAAAGGATTTAAGACTATAGTCCTACAATCAGCGGAAGATGATTACTACAATATAGATATTCTTGGGGAAATTTTGAGAAAAATTAAAAAAAACGATATTGCAATAACTCTTAGCATAGGAGAACGTAAATTTGAAGAATATAAAATGTTAAAAGAGTCCGGAGCAGACAGATTTTTACTAAGAATAGAAACTACCGACAAAGAATTATACAAAAAACTTCACCCCGGCATGAGCTATGAAAATCGAGAGGACTGCCTAAAAAACCTAAAAAATCTCGGTTATGAAACGGGAACCGGTTGTCTGGTAGGACTTCCGGGACAAACAACAGAGTCTTTAGCTAATGATATTTTATTTTTTAAAGAACTAAATGCTGATATGGTAGGTATAGGACCACTTATACCGCATAAAGACACCCCTTTAAAAAATACTCCTGCAAATGGATTTTTACTTTCATTAAAAGTTATGGCAATAACTAGACTTTTAATGCCTGATATAAATATACCGGCTACAACCGCAATGGAAACACTTCAAAAAAATGGCAGAATTATAGCATTACAAAGCGGAGCTAATGTTGTAATGCCGAATATTAATGACAATGAATTAAAAACAAAATATGACATCTATCCTGGAAAGGCTTACGTTGATTATTCAGAACTGGAAAAAGAACTTAAACTAATAGGTAGAACAATATCAAAAGATAAAGGTTTTAGGGTGAAATAAATAATGAAAATAGCAAAAAATATGACAGAACTAATAGGCGGAACACCACTGGTAAGAATTAACAAACTCACAGACAGCAAAATATTAGCGAAACTGGAAAGTTTTAACCCTGCGGGCTCAATAAAAGACAGACCGGCGTTAAACATGATAGAAAAAGCCGAAAGCGAAGGATTAATAAATAAAGATACATTAATAATTGAACCAACAAGCGGGAATACAGGTATCGGCATAGCAATGGTATGTGCCATTAAAGGATACAAATTAATATTAACAATGCCCGAAACAATGAGCGAAGAAAGGAGAAAATTATTAAAAGCATACGGTGCGGAATTAATTTTAACTGAAGGAGCAAAAGGGATGCAAGGAGCTGTAAACAAGGCAAATGAATTAAAAACAAAGCATCCTAATTCATTTATTCCCCAGCAATTCAGTAATCCGGCAAATCCTCAATCCCACATAGAAACAACTGCTAAAGAAATTTGGCAAGATACAGAAGGTAAAGTCGATGTAATAATAGCAGGAGTAGGAACAGGCGGAACGATATCAGGAATAGCAAAAGGTTTAAAATCCTATAATTCAAATATAAAAGCAATAGCTGTTGAACCTGAGAGTTCACAAGTACTATCGGGACACCCCTCAGGCCAGCACAGAATCCAAGGGATAGGAGCTAATTTTATTCCTAAAAACTTTGATAATTCAGTTATTGATGAAATTTTTCCGGTAAAAGATGAAGATGCACTGGAAACAGCAAGACAACTGGCGATTAAAGAAGGGATTTTATGCGGCATTTCCTCAGGTGCAGCAATGTACGCAGCTATCCAAATTGCAAAACGATCGGAAAATACCGATAAAACTATTGTTGTAATACTGCCTGATTCCGGAGAAAGATATCTGTCCAGCGAGTTATATTCTGATTAATCATCAATAATTGGCACTAGATTTTCACCTTGTATTCATTATATATTTTTACAAAAGAATTAGCAGGCTTTCCGCAACTTTGAAGATATTCAATATGACCTTTAAGTGCAGAAATAGATTTTTTCAAACCATTTTTACCAAAATCATTGCGTATATAACCGAGATATTTTACCAAGGCCTTACTGCTAATAACTCTCTTAAATACGACACCGTCAAGTAAAGATTTGACAGCATAAATACAAATATACGCAGAATTTTTATTCATCCCTGTTTCTCTGAATACAGCATCAGCATAGATTTTAAAATCTGATTCTGAATTTTCATAAGCTTTTTTACCATACAAGTAACAAGCATCAATCATAGAATCATTATTTTTAATGTAAGATTTAGTACGACTATTTAACAGTATCTGGCCGGCAACCACCTGATTATCTTTCATACTTGTAATGCAAGCCTTTAATGTAGAAACATCCTCTTCTAAATTTTTAATTCGAGACATAAGCTCAAGAATAATTTTTTCATATTGCATAAGAATTCTCCATTAATAATTTTCTTTCAAATTTATACAATAAGAAAAATATAATTTCAATATTATACAATAATAAATTTTACATTTCTTGATTTTCTTATCATAATAAAATAAGGAAAAATAAAAGATGCAAGTTACCTTGCATCTTTTAAATAACTAAAAACTAACGGACAACAGACTTACATCATACCGCCCATACCACCCATACCTGCAGGCATAGCAGGTTCAGGTTTTTCTTCAGGAATATCAACCACAGCAGCTTCAGTTGTCAATAGCATAGAAGCAACCGAAGAAGCATTTTCAAGTGCCGAGCGTGTAACTTTTGCCGGATCGACAATACCTGATTTAAACATATCGGTATATTCATCTTTCAATGCATCATAACCATAAGCACCATCATGAGCAAGGATATTATCAACCACCACATCAGCCTTAGCTCCGGCATTACGAGCGATTGCTCTCAAAGGCACATCCAAAGAAGCCGTCAAAATTCTGTAACCGATTTTTTCGTCATCAGAATTAAACTTTTCTGATTCCAGTGCTTTTTGCAAACCTTGTTGAACTCTCAACAAAGCTACACCACCACCTGGTACTATACCTTCTTCATTTGCTGCACGAGTTGCATTAAGTGCATCTTCTATTCTAAGCTTACGTTCTTTTAATTCAACCTCGCTGGCTGCACCAACTTCAATCAATGCAACACCACCGGAAAGTTTAGCAACGCGTTCTTGAAGTTTTTCTTTATCGTACTCGGAATCTGAAGCTTCTATTTGTTTTCTTATCAAACGAACACGATCTTGAACAGCAGTTTTGGTTTCATCACCGACAACTATTGTAGTTTCGTCTTTAGTAACGGTAACACGTTTTGCTTTACCAAGCATTTGAGTTGTAACATTTTCCATTTTAATGCCTAACTCTTCTGTAAACATTTCACCGCCTGTAAGAATTGCAATATCTTCAAGCATTGCTTTTCTTCTGTCACCAAATCCCGGAGCTTTAACAGCAACTGCTCTCAAGACTTTTCTCATAGTGTTTACGACTAATGTTGCAAGTGCTTCACCTTCAACATCCTCAGCTATAATCAACAGTGATTTACCATCACGCGCAACTTGCTCCAATAAAGGAACCAAGTCAGCTATTAGGTTAATTTTTTTGTTACAGCAAAATACATAAGCATCTTCTAAGACAGCTTCCATTCTTTCAGGATCTGTAACGAAGTAAGGTGAAATATAACCTTTATCAAACTGCATACCTTCTACAACTTTCAAATTTGTTCCGAAAGATTTAGATTCTTCAACAGTAATAACGCCATCATGACCAACTTTTTCCATTGCTTCAGCAATTAATTCACCAATTTCTTCATTATTACCAGCTGAAATCGCAGCGACTTGAGCTATTTCTTCTTTAGTATTAACAGGTCTGGACATATCCTTGATATTTTTGACAGCAACTGCAACTGCTTTATCTATACCACGTTTCATAGACATTGGATTTGCGCCTGCAGTAAGATTTTTAAGCCCCTCTTTTACAATTGCTTGAGCCAGAACTGATGCTGTAGTTGTACCATCACCGGCCACATCATTTGTTTTAGATGAAACTTCTTTCAACAGCTGTGCACCCGCATTTTCCAAACCATCTTTTAATTCAATTTCTTTTGCAATGGTTACACCATCATTAACAATTTGAGGTGCGCCGTATTTCTTTTCTAAAATTACATTTCGACCTTTTGGTCCCAAAGTAACTTTAACAGCGTCAGCCACTGCATCTATACCTTTTAAAAGCGATTTTCTTGCTTCTTCATCAAATACTATACGTTTTGCCATTTTATATCTCCTTATATGCTGTATATTATTATCGTTTATTTATTATTCAATAACTGCCAATGCATCTTTTACAGAAAGTATTTTATATTCAACACCATCCATCTTGATATCTGTCCCGGCATATTTTGCGTAAAGAACAACATCACCTACTTTTACATCCATAGGTTCTCTTTCACCTTTATCATTCATTTTTCCCAGACCAACTGCTACTACTTCACCCTTTTGAGGTTTTTCTTTTGCACTGTCAGGAATGAATATACCACCTGAAGTCTGTTCAGTGTCTTCAATAACTTTAATTACAATTCTGTCGCTTAATGGTTTAATCATATTTTACTCTCCTTTTTTTCAAACTAATCACAATTATATTTATAATACATAATCTCTTGAAAAATAAAAAAGTTAAGGAAAAATTAATTATTCCAAAATATGGAATACAAGTAAAACAAGTTAAAATTTCATAGCAAGAGGAAAGGAAATATTTATAAAATCATCATATCACCTTATTAACTTATTCATTTATTAATTTTTTGTGATATTCTTAGACTATGAGACGGGTTATCTATGTTATATTGATTCTATTACTTGTTTTGGGTTTATTAAAATCCTGTATAAAACAAGATAAACCTGAAGACAATACTAACACAACCAATATTCAAAAAATTCAGGAAGTAATATACCCTTCAGATCAAAAAACAGTTACAATAAATGGTATAGATTATCTTCAATCACAAGCACCTATCGGAAATTTTGGCGGGACATTAACATTTTCAACAATAGGTGAAGGTCCAAAAACATTTAACCCATTCAATTCTAAAGATAATATTTCAAGTACGCTGTCAGAAATAATGTACGATGGTCTTTTAACAACCCATCCGATCACCGGACAACCCATACCAAAACTTGCAAAATCATTTAAAATATCCGAAGACGGAAAAGAATATACTATTAATCTTCGCCACGGAATAAAATGGTCTGACGGAAAGCCTATTACCGCAGATGATGTTGTTTTTACTTGGAAAGATATAATTCTAGCAGGTTTTGGCAATACTTCCATTAGAGATTCAATAGTTATCGACGGCAAATTACCGACAGTCAATAAAATTGACGATTTTACGGTGCAATTTACAACTCCGGAGCCGTTTGCACCGTTCATAAGAATGCTATCATCACCAATTGCACCAAAACACATATTTGAACCCGCCGTAAAAAAAGGTGCTCAATACTTTGACACATTTTTGTCAACAAATACAAAACCTGAAAATTTCGTAACTTCGGGTGCTTTCAGGCTAAAGGAATACGTTCCGGCACAAAGAGTTGTCTATGAACGCAATCCCGATTATTACATAATAAATAAAAATAACCAAAAACTCCCATACCTTGAAAAACTTGTATATTTAATCGTTGGAGATTTAAACAATGAAGTTTTAAAATTTGAGGCGAAAGAACTTGACATAATTAATCTTCAAGGTTCAAAAGTAGCACGTTACAAGGCAATGGAACCACATTCTGATTTTAAAATATACAATCTGGGACCTGATACCGGAACAATGTATCTTGCAATGAACTTAAATAACCGCAAAGATGAGAAAGGCAATTTCTATGTTAGTCCCAAAAAACAACTTTGGTTTAGTGATTTAAATTTTAGAAAAGCAGTTGACTATGCAATTGACAGAAAAAACATGGTACTTAACATAGCAAACGGGATAGGAGAACCACTTTTCACGGCAGAAAGTTTAAATTCTATTTTTCTAAATAAAGATCTAAAACCCTATGACAAAAACGAGAACATATCACGTGAACTTT
The DNA here is from genome assembly GCA_944322875.1 of Candidatus Gastranaerophilales bacterium. GTDB lineage: Bacteria > Cyanobacteriota > Vampirovibrionia > Gastranaerophilales > Gastranaerophilaceae > SIG32. The sequence goes on along the minus strand of CALUQI010000008.1, from coordinate 8,506 downwards.
TAAAAAAATCCGGTTTTTATTGGGATAAGCAAGGTAAATTATATGACAAATTTGGCAATCGCGTTGAGTTTGATATGTACACAAACGCGGGAAATACAGAACGAGAATCTATAGGTGTTATGATAAAACAAGATCTGGAAGATTTAGGAATGAAAGTAAATTTTAAGCCTATAGAATTCAACTCATTAGTAAATAAACTTGTAAACACACTAGATTGGGACGTTGTTATAATGGGCTTTACAGGTTCCCCCCTGGAACCAAACGGAGGAAAAAACGTTATGATGTCAGACGGAACTCTTCACGTGTACAACATGCGACCTGAAAAAGACAAAAACTCGCCACGCTATGAATTTGAAAAACGTATTGATGAGTTATTTATAAAAGGAGCGCTAGCAACAAAATTTGAAGACAGAAAAAAGTATTACGACGAATATCAAAAAATAATATATGAAGAAAAACCTTTCATATACATATATTCACCTACGAGAATTGTAGCAATACGCGACAAGTTCAAAAACATTTTTCCAACGTCATTAGGTGGGACAACATACAATATAGAAGAAATATACATAGGAGAATAATGGAAATTTTCAAATATATATTTAAAAGAATCATACAAACCATACCTTTACTAATAATAGTATCGCTGATAAGTTTTTTCATAATAAGGTTATCTCCTGTGGATCCTCTCGCCGAATTAAGACTAAATCCATCGGTATCACAAGAGACATTACAACGTGAAACACAAAGACTGGGACTGGACAAACCGATAATTATACAATATTGCAAATGGGCAAAGTCCTTCATTAAAGGGGACTTGGGAATAACTTCAAATGGCGAACAAGTCAGCACAAAACTAAAAGAAAGAATTCCAAATACATTACTACTTACAATTGTAGTTATAACAGTAACTTGGCTGGCGGGTATACCTCTGGGAATTTTGGCAGCGCTAAACTGGAAAACACCTTTTGATAGAATTCTAACTGTACTAACCAGTATCGGAATGGCGATACCATCGTTTTTCTTCGCCGTTTTGCTTTTAATATTTGCTGTAAAAACTGGTTGGTTTCCGGTAGGAGGATTAACCGGTGCAAATTTTGCAGATATGAGCATTTTAGAACAAATCAAAGACATTACACACCACTTATTTTTACCAGTCCTAGTCCTATTTACAATTTCGCTTGCCGGTTTACAAAGGCAGATGCGTGCGAACATGTTGGATGTACTTGACAGCGACTACATTAAATTTGCTCGGGCAAAAGGTCTGAGTGAAACAAAGGTTATATACAAACACGCTCTGAGAAACGCTATTAACCCTCTAATTACGCTTTTGGGATTTGAATTTGCAGGATTACTAAGCGGGGCGGCTCTTACCGAATATGTATTCCAATACCCTGGATTAGGAAGACTTATCCTTGAAGCTGTGCTAAAATCAGATATTAATCTGGTTATGGCATCACTCATGATGGGTGCCATTATGCTTATCTTAGGGAATTTGATAGCAGATATACTACTAATTATTACTGATCCGAGAATAAGGATAAAATCATGAAAGAAATTATTAAACAACTTTTACGGGATAAATTTGCGAGACTTGCACTGATTGTGCTCGGAAGCATTTATCTTGCACTTTTCTTTGCTGATTTTTTGGCGCCGTACACAAAGGATTTTTCAGATAGGACAATGGCATACGTACCACCCTCAAAAATATTCACAATAGATGAAAACGGCAAATTATCAAGACCTTATACCTATAACTACATTAGAGAATTCAATCAAGAATCCCTTGAGATGAGATATAAACTTGATCGTTCAAAAAAATATTATCTAAAATTTTTCTCACAAGGACAACCATATAAGTTTTTAGGTATAATACCAATGAAATACCATCTTGTTTGCGTAGAACCCGACGGAAGATTATTTTTGCTTGGCACAGATATCAACGGACGAGATGTATTTTCCAGGCTGCTTTTTGGGGGCAGGATCTCAATGACAATCGGATTTTTGGCATTGTTTGTGCTATTTCCTATAGGGCTTTTGTATGGCGGAATATCAGGATATTTTGGAGGCAAAATTGATAATATAATGATGCGATTTGCGGAAGCTGTAATGTCTATTCCCAGTTTTTATTTGTTAATAATCCTTGCATCAATCTTACCATCAGGAATGACAAGCATCCAAAGGTTTATATTAATTGTCATTATACTTGCATTAATAGGCTGGGCAAGCTTTGCTCGCGTTGTACGAGGAATGGTTTTATCAATAAAAAATCAGGAATTTGTAATGGCAGCTAAATCAATCGGACAATCTGAACTTGGAATTATAATTAAGCATATATTACCGCAAACAACCAGTTTTGTAATCGTTGCAATGACACTATCTGTGCCGTCGTATATTTTATCAGAGTCAGGTTTAAGTTTTTTGGGCTTAGGTATACAACAGCCCGACGCAAGCTGGGGGAATATGTTAAAGGAAGCCCAAGAATTTACCAATATAATTTACAGGCCTTGGCTTTTAACCCCCGGATTTTTAATTTTTGTTGCGGTGTTGGCTTTTAACCTTATTGGTGATACAATAAGGGATGTGTTAGATCCGAAAAGCAGGGTAAGATAAATGGAACTGTCAGGAATTTTTGATTTATCAATAATAATAAGAGTGATATCTGCTCTTTTATTAGGTTTTGCAATAGGTCTAGAAAGAGAAATGACAAACAAATATGCCGGTTTAAGAACAAATATCCTTGTTTGTCTTGGAGCCTGCGTATTCACTATAATTTCAATATATGGATTTCCTGCAATAACTGTTACGGCGGCAGAATACGGAACACGTGATACGGCACGTGTCGCGGCTCAAGTTGTAACAGGCATCGGATTTATTGGCGGCGGAACAGTACTAAGACACGGCGCAACTGTTTTCGGATTAACAACAGCAGCTACATTATTTATGTCCGCAGCTATCGGTATGGCTTGCGGGGCTGGAATGTTTGATCTGGCAATTCTTGCCACTGTAGTAGCCATAATTACGCTGGTTTCCGTAAGATTTTTTGAAAAAAATGTTCTTACTTCAAGTACAAAAAACTTTAAAAGATTAAAAATTACCCTTAATTGCCAAAACAAAAATGCCAATAACTTATACGATTACATTGTAGATAAATTTACCAATCTGAAAGAAATCAGCAAAAAACTGAGCAAAACAGAAGAAAATATAACCAAAATAGTTGTAATAGTGGACGTCACTTGCCGAAAGCCAATTCAAACACTTTACAAAGAGTTTCAAAAGTTCGAAGGAATTGATTCGGTATCAATCCAAGAATTTTGTGAAACATGAATTTGATAAAAAGACATTTTTCTGTTACCATCACAACATAGAGGAGGAAAACATGTCAGGACACTCAAAATGGTCAACCATTAAACATAAAAAAGCAAAAGTAGATTCACAACGTGCAGTTGTATTTCAAAAATATTCAAGGGAATTAATTGTTGCAGCAAGACTTGGCGGTCCGGACCCTGCCGGGAACTTCAGATTAAGAACTGCAATTGAAAAAGCGAAAGCCGCAGGGCTGCCAAACGACAATATAAAAAGAGCTATTGAAAAAGGTGCTGGAACTTCAGGAGCAGAAAATTATGAAGAATTAATATATGAAGGATACGCCCCTGGTGGAGTAGCTGTTGTAATAGAGGCAATGACTGATAACAGAAACAGAACAGCTGGTGATATTAGAAGTTATTTTACAAAATTTGGAGGAAGTCTTGGGGCAACAGGATGTGTCGGATGGATGTTTGATCAAAAAGGTTCTATTTCTTTTCAAAAATCTGTTGATTATGAAAAACTTTTTGAAATAGCCTTGTCTCTTGATGCCGAAGATATTTTAGAAGAAGATGATGAGTACAAGGTAATTACATCAGTAGAAAATTTTCAAAAAGTTGTCGAAGGTCTTGAAAAAGAGGGGTTTAAGAGTATAACTGCAGAACTAACAAGGATTCCGCAAAATACAATTGAGATAACTGATGAAAATACAGCTTCTCAAATAATGAAACTTCTTGAAAAAATTGAAGAACACGATGATGTTCAAAATGTGTATGCAAATTTTGACATCGCTGATGATATTCTACAAAAAATAGAAGGTTAAATGCAGGAAAACATAATAAAACTATCTGAAATTTTAAACGAGGGTTACAACGAAAAAACTGTTGTAGCTTTAGTTGCTGATTTTTTTGATAAAAATTTTAATGCAAAGGGTTTTAGAGTAATTTTAAAAGAGAATTACGACGGCAATCTTCCACACTTTCCACTGTACAAACATAAAAAAATAATCGGCTACATAGAGTTTACTAATACAAATATTCGGCTGGAAAAATTTTTAAAGATTGCACTTTACATGTTATCCTTGAAATTTCAAAACATCGAACTTACAGAAAGGATGCAAAAAGCTGTTGACTTTCAGAATGCAATGAAAAATATTGCCAAAATATTGGAAACACAATATGAATTAAATTATATTATTCCACTGTTGGGAGAAATGATTGACAAATTTATACAGAATCATCTTATATACATATTCATAAAGACAGGGAATAAATACAAGTTAATGTGGCCGTCTGCGTGTAACGAAAATAAAATTTTTGACATAATAAATTTAGAACCGCGAAAAAGAATAACAACAAACGAATTTGGTATATTCCCGATAATAACAGAGAACAAACTATTAGGGTATGTTGTCACAAAAAATATAGATACAAAACTCAGCCTCAAAGAAACCGAATACCTTGAAGAATTAACAAATCAATCCGCACTGACAATAAACAGAGCAAATGCATATGCCGAGATATTAAAACACGCGACACTGGATGCTTTAACTGGATTTTATAACAGACGACAACTTGACGAACGTATAAAACAAGAAATAGCCAGCGCAAAAAGACAAAAAACTCCACTATGTGCAATCATGGTAGATATAGACTTTTTTAAAAGCGTAAATGATAAATACGGACATGCAACAGGTGATATAGTTTTAAAAACAGTTTCAAAATCGATGCGATCACAATTAAGAGAATACGATATAGCCGGCAGATACGGAGGTGAAGAATTCGCAATATTATTACCTTTCACTAGAGCTGATGAAGCCGTAATGGTCGCAGAACGTTTAAGAAAAGCCGTTGAAAAAAAAGTTATAGATATTTCAAAAACAAATTCTGATTCAGCAGAAAATGAAATTCATGTTACCATAAGTTTAGGTATATACGAATTCAAGCAATCGGATACTGAAGAAGATCTGCTACAAAATGCAGACAAAGCATTATATCGAGCGAAAGCTGAGGGTAGAAATAGGGTAGTAATTTATGAATAGCACTTATACAAAAATATGCCGTAATATAGAATCTACGAGAGAATTAGCGAAACAATTCAGCAAACTAATTGAAACGCAAGGATGTTTTGTTAGTTTATACGGAGAAATAGGAGCAGGCAAAACAGCTTTTGTGAAACTTGTTGCAGAATTTCTTGGAGTCAAAGAACGTGTAACCAGCCCAAGCTTTGTAATATTAAACGAATATCATACCGCCAGATTACCTATATATCATTTTGATTTATATCGATTAGAGGACGAAGGTGTCAAAACTATTGTTGATGAACTCAGAGAATATTCAGAGGGTTCACAAATAACATTTGTAGAATGGGCTGAGTTTTCTCAAGACGAAATTCCTTTTGACCACATAAAAATAAAGGTAACATACGATGATAATGATGCAAGGATATATTCATTTGAAGCATGCGGAGAAAAAAGCAGCAAAATTATAGAGGGACTAAAACAATGAATATACTAACATTCGACACGTGCTTAGACAAAATGTATGTTGTATTAAGAACAGAGGATAAAATAATAGAGTCCCAAATAATAGAGAACACAGAAAATAAGTATCATTCAGCATTTTTAATATCAACAATACAAAAAATACTGTCAAAAAATAAAATATATCCAAATGAATTAGACATAATAGGTACAAACATAGGCCCCGGAAGTTTTACCGGTATAAGAGCATGCACGACCACAGCACGAGTAATGGCACAACAACTCGGCATTAAAGTTATAGGTGTTTCCTCACTTGAAATATTATCGAAGCTTGGAGGTCAAAATACCTTAGTCGCCCTTGATGCCAGGAAAAATAAAGCATACTTATATTATGAAAACAAAATAATAGGAGCTGTTGACCTGGAGGAAGTTAAAAATATAATAAGCAAAAATTCATATGAAGTAATTACAGACAACAGATTAAAAGGTATTATCGGAGGATTATCATATCAGGATAATAATTATCCTTTAGGCGAAATCCTGTCTGAATTGGTAGTTGAAAAAATTAACACTCAAAGCGGCAATTGGGCCGAATTATTACCTCTATACATACAACCTCCTCCGGTTAATCAAAAATAAAATCAAACGCAAGTTTTTTTATTCGCAGTTTTATAATAGACATGAAAATTTCACCTGTAAATTTATTAAGCAAAAAGCATAGTCAAATCATTGTAAATAATGAACCCAATATACGCTATTACCAAAATTATGGGAGTGATTCAGTAAAATTTAGCGGTTATTCTAAAATAAGCGCCAAAGATTTCAAAAAATTAGGTTCATACACGACGTGTTTTTATACTGGAAATCCTATGCTTTCAGGGGAGCAATTAACCAAATTAAAGAAACAAGGGTATTTTGAGGGATCTATAAAAGATGTTGTAAGAAGACTCAAGCCGTACAAAGAGAAGTATCTTGCCCCAATAGAAAGAGAAGTCTTTGAACAAATAGAAAAAACAGCAAAAAAAAATCCGGACATGGATTTAACGCAGCTATTTAAAAGTACGTACGAAAACACCCGTACAAAGTTTAGGGAAGTTCAAAAACCCAGTTTTGATGCAATAAAAAAGCTGGGCAAGAGACTTCCTAAGGAATATCAAAAGTCTTTCGAAATCTTTATGGAAACAGTTGACAAAAAATTATACGATAAACCATTAAAACAAGATTTCAGTACAAAAGAATTCACATACAAAGTTAATAACATTGCAGAAAGAAGTTCAGATGAGTACATTAAAACAAATATCAAGAATTTATTGGAGCTTCTAAATGATCCGTATTTTGAACGCAACGACAAGAGCTTGCGCCCTACATTAATAAAAAAAGTATTTAAAATTAATAATTCAACACCTCAGAATAACGATTATGTAAAATATTACAAATCTTACGAAACAAACAAAAATGCTGTAAAAATCGCAATTCTGAAAGAAATATCCGAAATAGCAAATCAAAACGGATACAAAAGACTTGAAAAGTTATGTGAGACAAGTATAGACATGGTCAAAGGCATACCTGTAACTATACCTTTTAATAACAAATCGTTTATATATGATTTAGACAAAACACTTTCTGGTCTTCCTAATCAACAATTAAAAGAGAAGATGATTAAGATTGCGATGCAGTTACCAACCTCTGCAGAGAATAAGGATGCTTTAATGTTGAAATTAAGAGACTCAGACCCCAATATAATTGGAGACAGACTGTTCAACCCTGTTCTAGCGTCTATAGAGCATCTGGTACCGTCCTCAATGCAAGGTGAAAACAACATCAGCAATTGGGTACTTGCATTAAGATATATAAACTCAAAACGCGGCAACAAACCTTTATCGGAATTCTTAAAAGGTTATTCAATAAAAAATCAACAAAAATACATTGACAACCTTGCAAAACTTGTGAAACAACAAAGAATTCCACTGGAAGACGCACTTGCACAGATTAAAACTATAGAAAACGAAGGCAAAATAAAACTCAATAAATCTAAATTTAAAGAACTAATTATTTAACCAATCTTAAAATTAACTAAAAAATTAACAAATGTAAATTTTTCTTACTTTTTTAATAAAATCATTAAACTTTTGAAAGAACCTGTCCGAATGAACATGTATACACAAAGGAAACAAATTTATGACAGAAGCAGGATTTTCATTTAACAGACCCTATAAACCATTCGGATTGAATGTAAAAGTACCGGAAAGAACTCTGAAACAAGCTGGTGAAACACTTGGTAATTTAGCAAAATCACCTGCAGATCCACTTTTCAAATTTTTAGAAGAAAACGAAGAAGTATTCAACGGAGATTTAAATTTTCAAATAAATAGGATATGTGCACAAAGTTTCACAATAGGCTCGGCAATGAGAATGGAAGATGAAAAGATGAACGGAATGCCGCCATCTTTTGATATGCATTTCTAAAACAAAATCTGCTTGTATAATTCACCTGACTCATTTACCATGGATTAATATTTTTTAAGATTGCAAAAAGTATTATAGAATGGTATAATCTTTGCGTAAAGAATTTATGGAGGATTTTAAAATGGGTCAAAATACGCACTGTGTCTACTTTCTTAAATGGGGGGGGGGGCTGTAGGCAAGACCCGCTCCATGCTTGACTTTGCAAGGTTTTGTTACTATAATTTAATTGGGTTGATTTATAGGTTTGGAGGT